>CAYFWA010000212.1:6312-9530 GCA_964346625.1 uncultured Myxococcales bacterium | reverse complement strand
GCCTCACCCCCGGTGCCACCCCCCGCGCCATCTTCGGCCTCCAGGGCCCGCTCCAGCACGGCGCGCGCCTCGTCGAGCCGCCCTTGCCGCTGCAGCGCCAGGCCCCGCAACGTCTCGATGCGCAGACGCAGGCCGGGGTCGCCGGCAGCCGGTATCGCCTCGAGGGCCGACAGCCCCGCGGCGTAGTCCCCACCGCGCACGCGGGCCTCGGCCAGCGCCCTGCCCAGCGCCCCGCGCTCGGCGTCGGGCGCCTGGGGGGAAAGCCGCTCGAATCCGAGCTGCAGCAGCTCCGCGGCCCGGCTCCACTCCCCCCGCTCGCTCGCCCGCCGGGCCACCTGCCGCGCCAGGGCCGGCAGCTCGGCCGCCGCCGCGGCCGGAGCCTCGGCCAAATGGCGCACCCGGCGCGCCATTGCCTCTTCGTCCCCCCGCGCCGCAGCCTCGGCGTAGCGCACGGCCAGCCGCAGGTGTAGCGCCCGGCGCTCGTCCTCGTCGCCGTCGCTCAGGTCCCGGCGCAGCGCGTCGGCCAGGCTCCGGTGGGCCACCCGAACCCGGCCCCCCTCGAGCGCCACCACCCCGGCCTGGCGCAGGCCTTCGAGGGCCTCCAGCGCCGCGAGCGGCTCCAGCTCCGCCAGCTCGGCCGCCCATGGCAGCGCAATGGGGTCGTCGGCCAAGGCGACGCCGCGCGCCAGGCGCCGGTGGGCCGCGGGCAGGGCGTCCAGCCGGCGCCGCGCCAGGGCCTGTAGGCCCTCGCCGCTGAGCGAGCCCGGGTCCACCTGCGCGACCCGCTGCCGGTCCCCGGCCTGCTGCCACGCCGCCGCCAGCAGCTCGTGGATCAACGCTGGCACGCCATGGCTGGCCTGAGTCAGCGCCTCTGCGAAGGACGCGCCCGGGTCCTGCCCCAGGGCACGGCGCGCGAGCTCGGCTACGCCAGCGGCCGGCAGCGGCTCCACGGCCCGCTCCAGCGCCTGCCCCACCGAGCCCAGATCCGTTTCGGGGGACGCTCGCACCACCAGGGCCAGCCGCCCCAGCCGGAGCTGCGGGTCGCGCCGCAGCAGCCCGAAAAGCTGCCGCAACCCAGTCGCGTCCGCGTCCCCCTCCTCCACCGCGAGCACCGCCGGCCGCCGCGCCGCCAGCGCCTCCAACGCCGACACCAGGCGCACCACCACCGCGTCATCGGCCGCGCCCGCACGCTCCCCGGCGCCGGCAGCCAGGGCGGTGAGCTCGCTACCCAGCATTGCCCGTTGTGCCTCGCCCTTCGCCCTCCCAAGCTCGTCCGCGCTCCCCTCCCCCTGCCCCGCGCCCTGCGTATCGCCCGCCATGGCCCCGGCGGCCTGGGCCAGCGTGGCGCCCCGCGCGTGTGCGAAGGCGGGCTCGCCGCCCCGCGCCGCGGCGAGCTGCAGCCGGCGCAGCGCCTCGGCGGCAACCGTGGCCCGACCCACCCCCGCCTGGCCGCGCAGCACCACCACCGCGGGCGGCCCCGCGGCGTCGGTGTCTGCCCGCAGCCGCGCCCCCAGCACCTCCACCACGGCCTGCACCAGCTCCTCGCGCCCCACCACCCCCGTGGCCAGCAGCGGCAGCCCCTCGGTAGCCTCGGTGAGCGCCAGCGACACGGTGCGCCGCTTGCGCGCCACCTGCTCGATGAGCACCCGCGCCGAGCGCGGCCGCTGCTCCGGCTCCCGGCTCAGCAGCCCGTCCACCAGCTCCACGAACCCCGCGGGCAACCCTTCGCACCGCGTCGCCAGCGGGGCCGGATCCTGCTCCAGGATCGCGCGGATCCCGGCCGCCACCGAGCCTCCCGATCCCCCATCGCCCTTTTCCCTGCTTGCGCCGTTGCCCTCTCCGATTTCCCCCTCCCCGCCCCGGGGCGGATGCCCAGCGGCGAGGGTGTAGAGCGTAGAGCCGAGGGAGTACAGATCCGAGCGCGGATCCGGGCAACCCACCAGCGCCTCGGGCGCCAGATGCGCGATGGTCCCGGTGACCTCCCCCCGGACCATCGCGCCGCCTCCACCCCCACCTCCACCTCCAGCGACCGCCATCGCCGAGCCGGCGGCCACGGTGTCGATGACCGTGGACAGCCCCAGATCGAGCAGCTTCACGTCCCCTTCCGCCGTACAAAGCAGATTCTCGGGCTTGACGTCCCCGTGGAGCAGCCCCCGGCCGTGGATGTGATCCAGGGCGGACGCCACATCCGTGGCGATCTTCCACAGCAGCTCCACCTTCCGCCGCCGCCCGAAGCGCTCCATGAGCGCCGCTGGATGCGACCCGGCCGCATACTCGGCGGTGAAAAAGACCTGCCCGGGCTCGAGCACCCCGCCCCCGGCCTGCGGCTGCGGCTCCACCACGTCCAGGTCGAACACCCGCAAAAGCCGCGCGTGGTCCAGGCGCGCCAGGCGCATGAACTCCCAGCGCAGCCGCTGCAGATCCTCGGCGCTGCCCTGCGAAAGGGGCGCCTTGAGCACCTTGATCCGCCCCGCCTCGAAGCGGTCGGCCACCCGAAACACCATCCCCTGTCCGCCTGCCCCGAGCCGCTCGAGCACACGGTAGCGATCGTTGATCACCGGATCTGGGGCATCGGGGTGCTTGTTCTGGGGTGCCGTCAACTTTGTTGTCACCTTTTTGATATCGCCATAGAGTTATATCAACAGCTTACATCAAAAACAGCCTACCATGTTGTCACAGATCGCATGTTCCTGCAAGGTTCGGGCCGCCAGCAGTGCCTTTTTTGAGCCTATAGGGAGAACCATGCTATTGTCTGCACCGTCATGTCTTACTGTCCTCTCTGTGGCGCCGAGGTGTTCGAAACGGACGCCTTTTGCAACGAGTGCGGCACCTCGCTTCTGCGCGGCCGCCGCACTCCGTTGAAAAGGCCCCCTGCCCCGCCAAGCGATGACGAACCACAGTCGGGACAAGCGGTAGAGGCGGCGAAGGCATCCGCAGCGCCAGCCGCGGCGCCAGCCGCGGCGCAGCGCGAGCTGCCCCCCTCCCCGCTCAGCGGCCCGGTGGACGACCGCTACCCGGCCCTGCGCATGCGCCGCCTGCGCCGCGCCGGGAGCCGCCGCCACGCCCGGCCGGATGCGGCGGCCCCGGGGGGCGACTCGGCTCCGCGCCCGCCCAGCGGCGATCCATCCGCCAGCGACGGCGATCCATCCGCCAGCCGCGGCGATCCATCCGCCAGCGACGGCGATCCATCCGCCAGCCGCGGCGATTCATCCGCCAGC
>CAYFWA010000212.1:0-6212 GCA_964346625.1 uncultured Myxococcales bacterium | reverse complement strand
CGGCGATCCATCCGCCAGCCGCGGCGATCCATCCGCCAGCCGCGGCGATCCATCCGCCAGCCGCGGCGATCCATCCGCCAGCCGCGGCGATCCATTACGTCCGCCCGCCAGCGGCGGCGATCCATCCACCGGAGCCGGTCCTCGCGCCAACGCCGCCGCCGCGCCTGGCACCCCCATCGACGACATGGACGACATGGAGGACATGGAGGACATGGAGGACATGGAGGCCGCCACCATCGTGGCCCGCCCCCGCTTCGACGACATCGAGGAAACCGAGCCAGACGTCCCCCCGTCCAGGCGGGCCGCACCGGACGCCGGGCCAGGTTCCGATCCCCGCGAGGCGCGCGCGCGGATCCGTAGCCGCTATGCCGGCCTGGATCGCGGAACCGACGAAGAAGCGGTCCCGGCCGATGACCCCGAGCGCTTTGACACCGGGGAGCGCGCCGAGCGCGAAACCATCGACCCTGATGCAGACGAGCGCCTCGACGACGAGCGTCTAGACAACGAGCGCCTCGACGACGAGCGCCTCGACGACGAGCGCCTCGACGACGAGCGAGCCCGAGCAGACCGCCCCAGCGCCAGGGAGCGCGATGCGGCGACGCCGCGCGAGCCCTCCGCTGCCGCCACGGGCGCTTCCGCGGCCCCGGCCGGCGCCGCGTCGCCGCGGCCCCCGGTCCCCGTCAGCCAGCGCGCGGGGCGCGAGCACCGGTCCGGCAAGGCCGACTACCGCTACACCGACGAAGACCGACAGGGAGCCGACCTAGACGACGACGCCCTGCTCGACGAGCTGCACCGCAGCTACTCCCGCGCCTATCGCGGCCGGCAGGGCTGGAGACCGGGGGCGCTGTGGGACTCGGTACGCTACGCCTTTCGCCTGGCCCGCAAGACCGCCGGGCGCACCGTGGCCGTGCGCCGGCTCACCCGCGAGCGCGCCGAGCGCGAGCGCGTCCGCCAGGATCAGCTCCGCGACCTCGGCGAGCTCGCCCTGTCCATCGACTCGCTGGACTCCCCCCTGCTCGACGAGTACCGCGACCAGCTCGCCACCCTGCAAAAAGACCAGGAGATGCGCGAGGACGAGGTGGAAGCCCTCAACCGCCGCATCGAGGAGGCCCGCCGCGAGCACGCCGACGACGAGCGCCGCCGAACCGGCCAGATCGAGGAGCTCGAGGGGCGCATCGAAAACGCCGAGTCCCGCCTGCGCCCGGTGGAGGCCGACTACCGCAACGCCCTGAAGAAAGCCCGCGCCGCCGAGGAGGACGCCCGCGCCCTCGAGCAGCAGATCGACCGGGGCAAGGCCGAGCTGAGCCAGCTCGCCAAGCGCTCCGATGCCGAGGCCAGCGAGGAGGCCGCCCGGCTGCGAGCCCGCCTCGAGCGCTGGAGCTCCGAGCGCGAGGGGCTGCAGCAGGAGGTCCCCCGCCTGCAGGCCAAGGCCGCCGACCTCGAGCCCGAGATCGAGCGGCTGCGCCAGGAGGCGCAGCAGGCCCGCCAGGATTTGCGCGACCACCGCGACGCCGGCCTCCAAAAAGAGGCCGAGCACAAGCGCGAGCAGCAGCGGCTCGAGGGCGAGGGGGAGCGCATCCGCGTGGTCATCGAGAACCTCGGCAACCAGCGCCGCACCCTCTATCTGGACTGCGGCCGCCAGCTCGACATCGACCGCCCCCACCACCCCCGCCTCGCCGAGAGCTACCAGCAGCTCGACGACACCGCCGCCTCCATCCACCGCATCGACCAGGAACGCGAGATCGCCCAAGCCAAGCCCGACTCCCCGGACTGGAACGCCCTCACCCGCGCCGGCGTGACCCTCGGCGGAGTCTTTCTGCTTTTCATCATTCTGATGCTCGCCTTCTCCTGATCCGCCTCTCCAAACGGCGGCGTGAAGGCGTGGTTACGATGGCGTGGCTATGGGGTGGGGGCAGCCTCGAGGCGCTGGCAGGCCTTTCGCTCGCGGGGGGCGCGGGGGTCGTTTCGGGCGGCGAGCAGGAGGGCGAGCCGGCAGTGGATCTCGGGGTCGAAGGGATTGATGCGGTTGGCCGCCCACAGCATCCGCTCGGCCGTGGCGGGCTTTTGGCGGGCCCGGGCGGCCCGGGCGGCGGCCACGTACAGGGCCGCGCGCTCGGGGTTGTAGGGCAGCACCCGCTCGATGACCTGCTGGGCCGCGGCGGCGCGGCCCCGGCGCAAAAGCACCCGGGCGAGGGTGTTGGCCACGCGGCCGTCGGTGTGATCGCTCTCGGCCAGGGCGCGGCGGTAGGCCTTGCTGGCGGCCATGAGCCGGCCGCGGCTTCGCAAAAGCGCCCCGAGGCGACGATAGCGGGCCACGGGTTGGCGCGGCAACGCAGCGTCGGGGTCGGGGGCGGCGCCGACACCGGGCGCAGCACCAACGCCGGGCGCGCCAGCGGCGCCGGGGCGCCGCGCCGGGCGATACCGGCGGCCGTGGACCTCGTAGGCCTTCACGGGCTCGAGCCCCTGCTGGGTCAGGGCCCCCTTCCAGCGGGCGACGAAGGGGGTCAAAGAGACCCCGGTGAGCCGGCGCAAGGCGGCGTCGACGTCCGCGCCGGCGGAGAGCGCTGCCAGGATCCGCTCGAGACCGGCCTGGCCGTAGCGCTTCACCAGATACAGCACCATGGAGTGCACCTGGGCGTAGGCCAGCGCCGCCTGCTGGGCGCTGTCGAGCTTGGCGAAGGAGGGCACCATGCGCGTGAGGGGCACCAGGTGGCCGCCGGCCAGGGCCTTGGCGAGCAGGTGGGACTGGCGCGGGGTGAGCGCCTTGGGGAAGGGCTCGCGCCAGCGCTCCTGGGCGTAGCGGGCCAGCCCCTCGTGCAGCCACAGGGGCACGCGGCCCCGGGCTTTGACCTCCAGCACGTAGTGGACGTACTCGTGGGCGAGGGTGTCCTGCCAGCCGTAGCCGGTGACCAGCGCCCGGGGGGTCACCAGCAGGATCCGGCGCTCGCGGCTCAGGGCGATGGTGCCGGTGCGGCGCACGTCCTGCTCGGTGAGGGGCGAGAGCTTGGCCAGGGTCTCGGGCCCCGGGAGAATCTCCACGCGCACCGGGCCGTCGGGCCGCAGGCCCCAGTCCCGGGCGAGCACGCCGCGAATCTGGGTAAGGGTTTGCAACGCGTAGGGCACCAGCAGCGCCTCGAGGCCCGGCGGGTGGCGAATCTCGAAGTGGCCGGCGGCGTCGCGCCGGGTGACGAAGCCGCGGGTCACCTCCCGCGCGGCGGCCACCTTGCGCACCCGGGGGTCGGCGGCCCGCACCGCGGCGGGCATGCGCGAAAGCAGGCGGTGGGCGGTCTCGTAGTCGCCCCGCAGATAATACAGCCGGGCCCGCGCCCGCAGCACCGCGGCGGCGTCGGGGGCCGCGACGACCAGCAGGGTGAGCAGGGCCTCGGCCTGGGAAAATCGCCAGGCCGCCAGGTGCCCCTCGGCCTCCCGCGCCAGGCGCAGGGTGGAGCCCCGGGCGGCCCGGGTCGCGCCGATGGTGAGGCTCGCCACCATCAGCAGCGCCGCTAGGCCGGCCCGCCGGGGCGCCGGCCGCCAGCGCGCGCGCCCCCGCGTTGGATCACGCGGTCGGTGTCTCATCGCAACAACCTCTCGTAGTAGCGCCGCAGGGCCTCGCGGTAGGCCGGCGGCCAGCTCGCGCGCCCCGACTCCTGGATGCGGCGGCGCAGCTCCCGGGGCAGGTCGCCGCCGGCCGGGGGGATCTCCACGCGCCCGTCGTCGCCCTCGCTGCCGTCGGCGCCCGCCCCCTGCCGGCGGGTGACCCGGGCGGAGCGCTCTACCTGGCGGGCCACCTTCTCGAGGGCCTGCAGCCCCTCACGCCCCACCTTGGCGGCCTCGCCGCCCTGGCGCCGGGCCAGGGCGTCGGCGGCCCGCTGGAGCGTATCGGCGGCGCCCCGCAGCCCCTTGGCCTCTTTTTGGCCGAAGGGCGCCTTCGCGGCGCGCCGGGCCAGCTTCCGGGCCCGCCGGGCGAGATCACGCTGATCCGGAGCGAGGCGGCGAGGCGACTCGCCGCGGCGGGCCCGCCGATTGAGGGAGCGCTGGTCGCGCACCAGGGTCTGCAGGGCGTCCCGCAGCTCGCTGCGGGCGCGCTCGCCAGGCAGCGGCATCACCCGCCGGAACTGATCCACCCCCGAGGCGATGGCCCGCTTGAGGGCCTCCACCCGCTGGGCCAGCCGGTCGGGGTCGAGGCCCCGGTGGCGGCGCTGGCGGGCCTGCCGACGCAGGGCGTAGCGGTTGACGTGCTCGTCGATCTGCTCGTCGCCCAGCGACCCGGCCAGCTCCGAGAGCTGGGCCATGAGCCGCCGGACCTCGTCCAGCTTGCGCTCCAGCCGGCGCCGGGTCGCCGGATCGGGGCGCTGGCGGAGCTGCTCGCGCAGCCGCTCGATCTGCTGGCGCAGCCGGTCCAGCCGCGCCACCAGATCCTTCATGCGCTCCAGGATGGCCCGAGCCACCAGCGCGTCGAGCTGCAGCACCAGGTCCTCGAGGACGGGCACCAACTGGCGCTGGCCGGCCGCGGCGCGCTGGCGCAGCGTGCAGGCCGGGGCCCCGCGCGAAAGCGCCGCCCGATCCGCTGCGGTGAGGCGCGCGAGCCGATCCGCGAGGCGAGCCACGGGCCCCGCCAACGTCTCGCGCAGCACCGGCAGCAGCGTGGCGCGGTGGGTGCGGGCGGCGGCGAGCATCTCATGTAGCGACTGACCGAGCTGGCGCTCCTTTTGCTGCAGGCGGCGAATGGGGCCGAGCTGGGCGCGGCAGCCGTCGGGGGCGGTGGCCGGCTCGGGGAGCTCCAGGCGATCGGCCAGCGCCGCGAGGACGGCCTCGAACACCCGCCGCACCCGGGCCATGAGGGCCTCGCGATCGGAAGGCTTGCCCACGATGCGGATCTGCTGGGTGGGCGAGCGCCCCTGCTGCGGGCCGCTGCCCTTGGCCCCGGCCAGGGCGCGGTTGTCCTCGACCTCGAGGTGAAAGCGCACCGACCGATCGGGGCCGAGCCGCAGGGGGCGCAGGTCCCACTCGTGGGTGCCCGAAAGCCGCGCGCGCAGCCGCGGCCCGAACCGCGGCGCGCGGGCCAGCCGGCGCCGGACCTCGGGGCCGTCGCCCACCTGGTAGACCAAACGGACCTCGGTGATCCCGTAGTCGTCGCGAGCCTCCCAGCGCAGGCGCACCACCTTGGGCTCGGGCAGGCGCAGTGGCCCCGCGGGCCGCACCTGGATCTCGGGGGCCCGGTCCGGCTCGAGCCGCAGCCGCAGCAGACCCGCCCCCACGCGCCAGCCCGCGCGGGTGCGCACGGCAAAGGACACCGCGCCCTCGGCCCGGGCGGAAAACTGCACCCGCAGCCGCCCGTCGCCCAGCAGCGCGCCGCCGATCACGCGGCCATCGGGCAGCCGGGCCCGCAGGTCGTCTGCGGGCTCGGGCGCCTGCGCGTCCACGGTGACCCGCGTGCCGAAGGGCACCACCAGGGGACCCGAGAGCTGCTGCAGGCGACGCTCGGGCAGCCCGGTGTGCTGGGGCGGCTGCACGGTGACCCGGCGCAGCGCCACCGCCGGCCCCTCGAGCACCCGGGGCAGGGTGTCCACCTCCGGCGTCGCCCCGAGCTGGATCAACAGCCGCTCGGGCCCGCCGGGCACGAACACCAGGCCCGCGCCCACCGCGAAGGTCAATAGGGCCACCGAGCGGGCCGCGCGGCTCACCGGCCCGAAGGGGATCAGGGCGGCGGGGGCGTGCCCGCGCAGGGCCTGCTCCACCTGGTGCCGGTGGCAGCGGGCGAACACGGCCGAGGCCTCGCGCCCCGGTGCGCCGTGACGCGACCGCGCCGAGGTGCCGGGATCCGACTGCGCTGGGTCGACTGCGCGCCGGCGACCCAAGGCGCTGCTGCCCGACAGCTCCAGGGCGCTGCGGGTGTTTTCGGCGAGCGGTCGATCCCGCGGGGCCAGCCAGCGCAGCGCCCGCGCCGCGGGCCGCAGCCCCCAGACCAGCACCGCGGCGACGCTGGCCGCCACGGCGATCCCGCCCAGGCTCCACAGCAGGGGCGCCAGGGTGAGATCCCCGAGCAGGGACGCGGGCGCGCCGAGCAGCAGCCACAGCCCCACGAGGGCCACGCCCAGCCCGGTGGCCGCCAGCCAGATGGAAAGCAGCCAGCGGCCGAGCCACCGCCCGCGCACCGCGGCCAGCCACGCCTCCACCGAGCGCGGCGCGGCAGACACGAAGCGCCCGGAGCG
>CAYFWA010000211.1:0-9548 GCA_964346625.1 uncultured Myxococcales bacterium | reverse complement strand
CCTCCCGGTCCCCCCCGGTTCCTCCCGGCCCAAGATTGCACCCTTGCCCAAGTTCAGCTAAGACGATCCGCGGCATGCTCGGCCAGCGACGCCACGCGAAGCACCCCCGCGCTCCCCGGGCGGGGCGCCGCCCCAGCGCCCTGCGCCCGGACGGGCCCCTGGGGTGTGCGCCGCGACCCGGCCTGGCCCGCGGCGCGGCCCTGCTCTGTCTGGCGGGGCTTTTGGCGGGCGGCTGTGACGACGGCTGCGGTACCGAGCGCTCTTCGGACGAGGTGCCGCACCCGGGCAGCCTCGCGCCCTACGACTTCGCCGGTCATACGGCCCTGAAGCTGCGTCGGCTGTGCCGCGCCGCGGACCGATCCGGGGGCGGCAAGGGGGCGCGGCGGCAGCTCCGCTGCGCCGAGACCCTGCTCGACTGGTACCTGGTGGCCTCGCTGCGCGAGGACTCCGCGCTCACCGCGGCCCTGGCGCGCCTCGGGGGGAGCGCGCCGGGGCCCGCCTCGCCCGCGCCGGCCCCCGGGGTCGCGATCCTCCAGCGGATCGAGGCCCGCTTCGCAGACGCCGTCACCCGCGGCGCCGGCCCCTCGCTGCGCCGCCGCGCCCAGGCCGGGGCCCGCCTCGCCCGGCTGCAGTGGGGCGCCTCGCGCCGCTGGGGCTATCGGTACCTGCACGGCATCGCCCAGGCGGCTCGCCCCGCGGCCCCCTACGAGATCCAGGCCCGCGTGATCATCGCCGGGGCCGCCCTCGACGCCCTACGCACCCTGCGCAAGGCCAAGGGCCCCCAGCGCCGCCAGCTCCTGGTGCAAGGGCTCGGCTTCGCCTGCCCCGCCGAGGCGGAGGCGGCACGCGCGCCCGGACCCCCCTCCCGGCCGCCGAGCTGTCCCCTGGCGTGCCCGGGGTTGCGCTCGGCGATCTATCGGCTGAACCCCATCCGGCGCAAGGCGCTGGTGGCCGCGCAGTGCCCCCTTTCCTACCTGGGGCTCTCCCAGCGCGCCCACGGCATCTACCTGTCGCGCGAAAACCTGCTGGTGACGCGGTCGGTGGCCTACCAGCTCGAAAACCTCGCGCGGCTGCGGGCGCGCCGCGACCACCCGCTGGTGGCCGCGCTGTGGGGGGCGCTTTCCACCCTCGAAAAGCGCCTGGCCGCTCTGCGCGTGCCGTTGGGCCTGCCCGAGCTGTCGCCCGGCGAGCCCGTGCACTTCCAGCTCCCCTTGTGCGCCTCGGCCGACGAGCGCATCACCGCGCCGGTGTACCTCGCGGTGGACGAGACCCGGCTGTTCGCCGGTCCGGTGCCCGTGCTGGGGGTCCGCGGCGGCCAGGTCACCTTCCTGGACTGGCGCGAGGGCTACCCGTTCCCCGGCCGCAAGCTACACGTGGTGGACCGCACCGCCCTGCGGACGCAGCTCGCGCGCCTGCGCCGCACCTACCGGCGGATCACCGGCGAGCAGCTACCGGTGCCCACGGACCGCGTGGCCATCTACGCCGACACCCAGCTTTCGGCGGGACGCCTCAAGGACCTGCTCGATCTGCTCGTACAGGTCGAGGTGACGCGCGCGGAGCTGGTGTTTCGCAACTCCCAGCACGAGATCCGGACCGTGGCCGTGGCGCTGGCCCCGCAGCGGCGCTCCGAGGGCCCCCCCTTGAAGGACGCGGACGCGGATGCGGACCCGGCGGCGGCGGCGCCGAAAAAGGCGCCTTTGCGGATGCATCTGGGGGCGCGCCAGCTCCGGCTCGAGGCCGCCACCGGGCCCCTGAAAAAGGCCCCCCTGCAGATCCCGGCCGGGGACCTGGCCGGCCTGCGGCAGACCCTGGAAAAGACCCGCCGGGACTACCGGGCCGCCAGGGGGGTGCGCGTGCGCCTGGGCGCCGAGGTGACCTACCGGGAGCTGGCGCGCCTGCTGCACCACCTGCGCCGAAACTCCTCGGGGCGGGTGCTGTACTCGACCCTGATCCTGTAGTCCTGCGCGCTCGTCGCCGCCGAACACCGGGTGAACCGGGCGCTCAATCCTCTGATCCCGTTGCCGCGGCCCGGGGGCTCGGAGTAGGATGGACCCACCACGGCGACGAGGTTGTTTCATGACACGCACAGTGCTTCCATCCGAATCCGGGCGCGGGACGCCCAAGCGGCGCGGCGAAAGCGCCCCGTTCGGCCTGCTCGGCCTGCTCGGCCTGCTCGGCCTGCTCGGCCTGCTCGGCCCGCTGGGCGCCGGCTGCGGCGACGACGCCGGGCAGGGGCAGGGCCAGCCGGGGGACCCCTGCGACTCCGTGCTCGACTGCGGCGAGGGGCTCGGCTGCGATCCCGAGAGCCAGACCTGCCAGCCGCGCGCCGACGGCGGCGTGGACGCCGCGGTGGACGCGGCGGTGCCGGACGCCGGCGACGCGGCGGTGCCGGACGCCGGCGACGCCGGCCCGGCCGACGCCGGGCCGGACGTGGTGATCCCGCCGGTGGACGGCGGGCTGGCCGAGTGCCTGTTCATCCCGCCCCCGGGCAACTTCGCGCCGGTCAAGAAGTGCCGCTGGGAGGCGCCGTTGGAGTATACGAGCTTCGACGACGTGGTGATGACCCCGGCGGTGGCCAACGTCACCGATGACAACGACGACGGGGTCATCGACACCGACGACATCCCCGACATCTTGTTTTCCTCCTACCGCTACGAGCAAGACGGCTGCTGCAACGAAAACGCCGTGCTGCGGGTGGTCTCGGGGCGCTGCCGCGCCGACGCCACGCACCTGGAGGAGCACTTCCACATCGCCAACCCCATGCTGGACAACTCCGCCGGCCTGGCCGTGGGGGACATCGACGGCGACGACGAGCCCGACATCGTGGGCATGACCCGCTCCAGCGGCATCGTGGCCTTCTCCGCGGTGCGCTACGAGACGTACCTGCCCACCAGCACCGGCCACTGGGCCGAGTGGATCGCCACCCCCACGGGCCCGGCCCACGAGGCCGTGGACGAGGATCCCCCCGACGCGACCCTCACGCTCATCGAGGACAGCGGGCAGTCCAGCCGCAGCTCCTTCGGCTGGAGCTGGGGCCGCTCCACCGCCGCCATCGCCACGGTGCGGGTGCGCGCCGTGGTGCGGGCCCTGGTTACCCCTGCCGACCTGGCCCTGTTTCTGCGCTCCGGGGGCACCGACGTGGAGGCCGACGCGGTCACCGTGAGCCCGGGCGGGCCCTTTACCCAGGTCACGGCCGAGTTTCCCAAGAATCCCTTCACCGGCGGGCTGCAGTGGCAAGACGCCGAGCTGGACGCCCTCGAGTTCGGCGTGCAGCGCACCGACGACGCCACCGGCGCGCTGCAGGTCACCCAGGTGGCGGTGACCGTGGGCGCGGTGGAGCAGAAGTGGCTGTCGGCCCATCCCCAGGGCAACGACACCCTCACCGGGGAGCAGCCCTCCATCGTGGACCTGGATCGCGACGGGATCGCCGAGATCCTGGTGGGCCGCGTGGTGCTCGACGGCGCCACCGGCGCGGTGAAGTGGCGGGGCCTGCAGGGCCGGGGCATCAACTCGTTCATGGGGCCCATCTCCATCGCCGCGGACCTGGACCTCGACGGGGTGATGGAGGTCATCGCGGGCAACACCGTCTATCGGGCCGACGGCCTGGTGCTGTGGAGCTACGACTTCGGCTCCGACGGCTCGGGGGGCACCTGCGGGGGCTACCCCTGCGACGGGTTCAACGCCACCGGGAGCTTCGACGCCGACCCCGAGGGCGAGGTGGTGATCGTGCGCGACGGCTGGGTCTACATCCTCGAGCACGACGGCAGCCTCAAGTTCAAGCTCTCCATGCCGGTGACCTCCTGCAGCCGCAACGAGGGGGGCGCCCCCACCGTGGCGGACTTCGACAACGACGGCGAGCCCGAGATCGGCGTGGCCGGCGCCGACTACTACCTGGTGTTCGACCTGGAGTGCTGCGACAGCCTCCCGGGCTGCGCGGCGATACCCGCGGGCCAGGGGGCCGAGTGCGCCGCCCCCGGCGTGCGCTGGTCGGTGCCCAACGAGGACTGCTCCTCGCGGGCCACCGGCTCCAGCGTCTTCGACTTCGACGGGGACGGCTCGGCCGAGGTGGTCTACAACGACGAGTGCTTTTTCCGGATCTTTTCCGGCGAAGACGGCCAGGTGCTGTTCGAGCAGCCCAACCACAGCCACACCCGGCTCGAGTACACCGTCATCGCCGACGTGGACAACGACGGCAACGCCGAGATCGTGTTCATCGAAAACGGCTGGTGCAGCTCCAGCGCCGGCCGCTGCCCGGCGGCGGTGTGCGCCGACCCCACCCAGGGCATCCAGGTCTGGGGCGACGCCAACGACCGCTGGGTGCCCACCCGCCGGATCTGGAACCAACACAGCTACCACATCACCAACATCACCGAAGGGGGCCTTTTGCCCGCCGGCGGCGAGCCCTCCAACTGGCTGCGGTTCAACAACTACCGGCAGAATCTGCCCGACTACAACGTGTTCGCCGCGCCGGATCTCACGCTGAGCATCACCGGATTCGAATACGACGCCTGCCCCGGGCACCTGCGCATCCTGGCCGAGGTGTGCAACGAGGGGGACCTGCGGGTGGGCGCCGGGCTGCCGGTGACCTTCTGGGACGAGGCCACCCAGAGCGAGATCTCCTGCGAGACGCCGGCGGTCACCACCGACACGCTCAACCCCCTGACCTGCGAGCCGGTGACCTGCCTGTGGCCGAGCCCGCCGACGCTCCCGGAAGACGCCCAGGTCCGGGGCTGCGCCGACAACCCGGGCTACGGCTGCAGCGGCCCCGGGCAAAACAACGAGTGCGTCGAGGACAACAACGCGGCCCAGCACACCGACGTGGGCTGCTCCCAGGGCCCGGGCTGATCGAACCATGCGCATTTCCAGAACCATCGCCTGTTTCCTCGCCTGTTTTCTCGCCACCGGCTGGCTGCCGGCCCTCGCCCCGGCCGCCTGGGGCCAGCAGACCACCTTCGACTACGATGCCCCGGGGCCGCACCAGCAGGGCAGCTACGCCCCCGACAGCGCCGTGGCGCTGTCGTCGGGCGTGGCCCGGCTGCGGGCCCAGCAGAGTCCGGCCTGGCAGAGCCCCGGCTGGGGCTTTCGGCTGGGTGTGACCCTCACCAACCCGGGGGGTCAGAGCCTCACCGACCACCCGGTGCGCATCGACCTGCGCGACGCCCCGGCGCTGCTTTACGACGAGGCCCGCCTCGACGGCGCCGACCTGCTGCCCGTGGTGGCCGCCTCCGGCGCGGCGGTCACCGACTACTGGGTGGAGTCGCTGGACTTCATCTCGCGCACCGGCGCCCTGTGGGTCAAGCTGCCCACCCTGCCCCCCGGCACCACCGAGCTGCTGGTCTACTTCGGTAACCCCGGCTGGATCGCCGGCGGGGATCCGGAGACGTTCTTTTCCCACCCCGGCGGGTGGGTGAGCCGCTGCGTGGTGAGCCCGGTGGCGGCCCAGCTCGATCTGGTGGTGGAGAGCTTCGTGGACGGCAACACCATCACGCTGGAGGGCACCGCCGCCGCGGTCACCCTCGACACCCGCGAGCGGGGCACCTTCGCGGCCGCAGAGCTGGACCGGCTCACCTACCTGCGGGCCACCGGGGCGCTGCAGGGCGCCTTCGACGGCGACGACGCCGACGTGCTGGCGCCCCTGTCCTTCGCCGCCACGCGGCTGGTGGCCCCGGCGGTGCGCTACGAGGAGCGCTTCGACGTGGTCTCCCCCTTCGGCACCGCTCAGGTGGACGTCTACGACAACGGCGCCCTGCTGGCCTCGGCCACCGTGGGGGACGTCACCCCGGTGACCCTCGACGCCGACGCGGCCGACGGCCACGTGATCCGGGTGGAGGCGGACCTGCCGGTGCTGGTGCACAAGCACGGTTGGAACAGCACCGGGGGCGTGGACAGCGACGCCTTCGTGATGGTGGCCCCGGCCCGGGAGCTGCTTGGGGGAAACAGCGGCACCTCGTACCTGGTGGCGGCCGAGGACGGCACCGTCGCCCGGATCTGGTACTCCTCGGGCGACTACGAGGAGGTGACCCTGGATCGCACCGACTCGCACCCGCTGCTTCACGGCGGCAGCCAGGGCGACGGGGACGCCGTGCGGGTGGAGGCCACCGCCCCGGTGATGGCGGTGTCGCACGCCGACGGCGACGGCGGGGAGGCCATGACCTTTCTGCCCGCCCGGGAGCTGGGCCGGCGCTTTTTGTTGCCGCTGGGGGCCCAGTATTTGCTGGTGGCCACCTGGCACCCGGCCACCACCTGCGAGATCCTCGACGCGGCCGGCGCCGTGACCGACAGCCAGCAGAGCAACACCTACGGGGCCAACTACCCCAACCGCCTGCGGTTCACCGGCGTCGCGGCGGGCCACGAGCTGCGCTGCGACCAGCCCGTGTGGGCCATGTTCGAGGAGCCGCTCACCGACACCGAGCGCAACCTGTGGCCCATCAAGCTGCACCGCCCGCGGGTCCACCCGTCGCCCTGGGCCGCGCTCTCGGCCGTGGAGCCGCGCTACCCCGAAGCCCGCGGCACGGTGATCTCCCCCACCTTCGTGGCGCCCTTCGCCGTGGCGCAGTGGACCGCCTTCATCGAGACCGCCGACGTGCCCGCCGGCGCCTGGCTGCGCTACCAGCTCTCGGTCGACGAGGGGCAGAGCTGGCAGCACTACGACGGCCAGCAGTGGGCCGACGCCTCCACCCTGGAGGCGGCCAACCCCTGGTGGGAGGTGCACCTGCACCTGGACGAGCTTTCGGTGGAGGCCAACCAGCTCACGGTCAAGGCCATCCTCGGCTCCGAGACCGGCGCCGTGTCGCCGGAGCTCGACACGGTGCAGGTGCTCTATACGCAGCAGCAAGACGCCGAGCAGCTCGTCTTCGAGCCCATCTCCTCGCCCCAGATCGCCGGCATCCCCTTCCCGATCACCGTGCGGGCCACCGACGCCCTGGGCCGCACCATCGAGTCCTTTGACGGCCCGGTGGCCATCCAGACCCTCGGCCAGCCCACCTCCCCGGGTCAATCTCCGCCCTTTTCCGCCGGGGAGGTCACCTTCGAGGTGGCGGTGGCCGAGGTGGGCTCCGAGGTCCAGCTCTACGCCTACGCGGGGGCGGTGTCGGGCACCTCCGCGCCCTTCGAGGTGCTGGCCCCCAGCGGCGAAACCCTGGAGTACGTGAGCGGTGACCAGCAGTTCGCCCTCGGCGGCACCGAGGTGCCCGCCCCGCTGGTGGTGCGCGCCCTGGACGACGAGGGCCAGCCGGCCAGCGGCGTGGCCATCACCTTCGCGGTCACCGCCGGCGACGGGACCGTCCTCCCCGCGCCCTCGGCCACCGGCGAGCCCGGCGCCGAGCTGGTGGCGGAGACCGACCCCGACGGCCGCGCCGCGGTGCGCTGGCAGCTCGGACCCCGCACCGGCGCCCAGCGCGTGGAGGCCCGGCTCGCCGGCGCCGCCGGCTCCCCGGTGGTGTTCGTGGCCCGGGCCGACTACAACCCCGACCTCGACTACTTCGAGCTACGCGGCGAGGGCGGGGGGTGCTCCTGTCGAAGCGGCGGCGCCGACCCGGCGCCCTGGCTCGCCCTGTGGCTGCTCGGCGGCGTGGGGCTGCTGTGGCGTCGTCGACGCCGGAGGCGCTGAGCCCGCCGCGTCCCCGGACCGCCCGGCGCCTCGCCCGCCGCGTCCCCGGACCGCCCGGCGCCTCGCCCGCCCTCGCCCCCTTCGACACCATGCGGCCGGGCGGGGGGGCTACACGCCCTCCATGAGCAGGGGGATCCGACACTCCATGAAGGCCTGAATGGTGACGCGATCCTCCTCGCTCAGCTCCACGAACTGCAGCCCCATGCCCACGGCGTGATCCGCCGACGCCGCGCGGGGATCCCGGATCCAGCGCACCTGGGCCCGCGCCTCGATGGGGGGCATCCCCTCGAGCGAAAGCGAGACGCTCAGCTCGGTACCCACCGGATGGATCTGGTAGGTCGCCACGAACAGCCCCCCCTCGGAGAGGTTCAGGGTCAAACCGCTGTAAAAGCAGTGCTGGCTCTCGAGATCCACCTCGACCTCGATGCTCAACCGGGGCGGGCGCTTGAGATCGTCGGACACCGGCTCGCCGTCGACCGCCTTGTGCGCCTCCGGCGGGGGGGGCGCCTGGGCGAGGAGCCGCCGGGCCTCGTCGTCTCGGGTGGCGTCTGGCTCCAAAGGGTCCGAAGGGCCCAAAGGGTCCGGTTGCTTCCGACTTTGGCTCGCGTCGTCTGCGATCATGTCTCTCCCCGGTCTGCGCGGCGGACCGTCTGCGCGGTGGTGCGTCTGCGCGGCCCACACTCTCCTTTCTCCCGCTCCGATCCGTACCCGAAATCCGTCGTTCACGCCAGGAAAGAAGATCGCGAACCGGCCGAGAGCGCCTGGGGCGGCTCGAAGGGAGCCGCCGAGAAATCCCATCACATTGCTCCTTTTCAGCAGGTGTGCTACCTCGGAAAGCGGAGGTGAGGACATGGCCCGAATGTGGGTGGCCGAGATCGCCCCCAAACAGACCGTCGATCAGGTCTTTCTCGTACGGCGCAAGACCATGCCGGTGTCGCCGTCCAACGGACGGGCCTACCTGAGCCTGGTGCTCGCGGACCGCAGCGGGGAGCTGGACGCGCGGGTGTGGGACAACGTGGACAAGCTGGACGCGCGCTTCGCCGAGGACGACTACGTTCGGGCCGAGGGCCGCACGGTGCGGTATCAGGGGCGCGTGCAGCTCCACGTCAAGACCCTGCAGCGGGTGCCCTCCTCGACGCTGGAGCCGGCCGACTACCTGCCCGAGCCCCGCGCGCCGGAGGGCGCGCTGTGGCAAGAGACCCAGGCGCTGCTCGCCACCGTCGAAAATCCCCACCTCGAGCGGCTGATCCAGCAGGTGCTGCGCGACGAGCCCTTCGTGCAGGCCTACCGGCGCAACCCGGCGGGCAAGTCCATCCACCACGCCCGGCTCTGCGGCCTGATGGAGCACAACCTGTCCATGTGCCGGCTCGTGGACGCCATCTGGCGGATCTACGAGAGCAGCCACCCCGGTCTGCTGGACCGGGACCTGCTGATCACGGCGGCCTTTTTGCACGACTGCGGTAAGACCCTCGAGCTGTCGGCCGAGCGTCGGTTCGAGTACACCGACGCGGGCCGCCTGCTGGGCCACGTGGTGCTCGGCTACGGTTACGTCTCAGAGCACCTCCAGCGACTCGAGGGCTTCCCCGAGGACCTGAAGCTGCACCTGCTGCATCTTTTGCTCGCCCACCACGGCGAGCTGGAGCACGGCGCCCCCAAGCGACCCAAGACCGCCGAGGCGTGGGTCCTGCACTACGTGGACATCCTGGATTGCCGCGTGTCGCAGACCGCCGATCTGGTGGCCGCGCTGCCCCCCGGGGGCTGGACCGGCTATCAGGGACTGTACGACCGCTACTTCTGGCAGGGCCACGCCCGGGGCTTTGCGGCTCCGGGCGACGCCGCCGGCCCCCCGGAGGTTGGCGACGGCGACGGCGACGGCGCCGGGCCCCCGGAGGCCACGCAAGGCGCCGTAACCGACCACGCCGCCACCGACCACGCCGCC
>CAYFWA010000210.1:8055-9558 GCA_964346625.1 uncultured Myxococcales bacterium | reverse complement strand
AGTCGGAGTCGGGGGGTGGAGGGGTCATGAGGGGTTCTCCTGGGTCGCGGCGTTTGGTGGTCGCGGCGTTTGGTGGTCGCGGCGTTTGGTGGTCGCGGCGTTTCGTGGTCGCGGCGTTTCGTGGTCGCGGCGTTTCGTGGTCGCGGCGTTTCGTGGTCACGGCGTTTCGTGGTCGCGGCGTTTCGCCTCCGGAGCAGGCCTGCCGGCCGAGCCGCGGGAGAACCCGCGAGCCCGTGTCGCGGGGCTCACTGTACGGCGGGCTCCTCGTAGGTGATGGCGCCGGTGGCCTCGTCGATGGTGACGAAGTAGTTGGCAGGGACCCAGCGGAAGGTCTGGCTGGTAAAGTCCCGGTTGGGCCACAGCACCGTGACCTCCTCGGCCAGGCAGGAGGCGCCCAGGCCGAAGTACTGCACGAGGTTGTGCTGGATGCCCCGATGGCCGTAGCCGCCCTGGACCTCGCGGGTCTGGCTCACGCCGTCGGCGGTCACCACGATGCGGGCGCCGATGCCGGCCACGTTGGAGGCGCCCTCGCCGGCGCCCACCACGCGGACCGCCAGCCAGTTGGCGTCCTGGCCTACCTCGTTGCGGTACACGTGCGTCTCGTTGCGTCGCCAGGTGCACTCCGGGTCGCTGGAGCAGCGGAAGGTGGTGGAGCCCACCGTGATGTCCAGGTCGCCGTCGCGGTCGTAGTCGGCGAAGGCGAGGCCGTAGCTGTAGTAGTGGCCCGCGCCCGAGGCCTCGGTGACGTCCTGGAACATGCCGCTGGGCTGCTGGCGGAACAGCGTGGCGTAGCAGCCGGGGTACAGCCCGCTGGGCCGGTAGATGTCCAGCCGCCCGTCGTTGTCGAAGTCGAAAAAGCCCGCGTGGAAGTCCCCGTCGTTCCAGTCCACGCGATCCCAGTCCCGCTCCAGGTTCAGGTCGTCGTTGGCCGGGCGCTCGAAGGCCCAGCCCTCGGCGGCCCCGTCGTTGCGCAGCAGGCCCGACGGATCGGAGGACTGCCCGTGGTACCAGTGCCGGATCTGGACCTCGAACAGATCCAGGTCGAGGTCGTTGTCGATGTCGCCGCACACCGTGCTGAAGGTGGTGCCCGCCAGGCGCCAGGGCTGGTCGTCCATGCCCACGTTCCAGTAGTCCTGGCCGCAAGCGATGCGGGGTGCGCCGGGATCGGGGTCGCACTCGGGGCCCGGGTTCAGATCGCAGTGGCATTTGAACAGCTCGTTGTCGCTGTAGTCCTCGTTTTCGTCCGCGTCGGCCCCCACGTCGGGGGCGATGTTGCGGAACTCGCTGCCGTTGACGTTTTCCCACAGGAAGTTGAAGGTGCGGCCGTAGGAGCTCGTGATGATGTCCATGTCCCCGTCGGAGTCCACGTCGCAGACCGTCACCCCATCGGTGGGGCGCGGGCTGTCGTAGGAGTCCAGCGGTCCGTCGGTGGTGAGCCCGGTCACGGTGGTGACGTCGGTGAAGGCGCCGGTGCCGTCGCCCCGATACAGGCGGTCCTGCTCC
>CAYFWA010000210.1:0-7955 GCA_964346625.1 uncultured Myxococcales bacterium | reverse complement strand
GGTGACGTCGGTGAAGGCGCCGGTGCCGTCGCCCCGATACAGGCGGTCCTGCTCCATGGAGTTGAGCAGACCGTAGGTGCCGTACTGGTTGCCCACGAACACGTCCACGTTGCCGTCCAGGTCATAGTCCAAAAAGGCCGCGGCGTGGGTTGCCATGCGCTCCGTGGGGGAGGTGTCGCTCTGCGGGGCCAGGGTGAAGGTCCCGTCCCCGGCGCCCAGCAGGATCTCGGAGCGGTCGCCGTGATCCTCGTAGTCGCCGTGCACGGGCGTGCCGGTGAAGGCGTCCAGGTGCCCGTCGTTGTTCACGTCGGCGAAGATGGCGAAGCCCGAGGCGCGGCCGAGCTCCGAGGCGTCCCGCGTGGCCGTGAGCCCCGACTCGTCGGTGAAGTCCACGAGCCGCCGGCCGCCGCCGGGGGCCGCCTCGTTGATCAGCACCCGCTTGTAGCGCCGCGGCGGGTCGGCCTCGAGCCGGTCCCGGTAGCGGTCCCCGTTGTGGGCCACCAGGTCGGGGTAGCCGTCCCCGTTGAGATCCACCGAGGCCAGCACGTTGCCCACCATGCGGGTGCCGTCCACCGTGCCGAGCCACTCGTCCGAGACGTTGGTGAAGTAGGGCCCCTCGCCGAGCGCCGGCGGCGTTTTGCAGGTCAGCGCCGGCCCCCGGGCGATGGTGCACTCCCGCGGGTCGCAGCTATCCTCAGCGGTGGGCTGGCAGCTCCCCTGCGCGTCGCACTCCCCGGCGCAGGTCCCGCAGCCGCAGTCGGGGAGACACGCCGCGTGGGTGCCCGACTCCACGGTGATCTGCCGGCAGCGGAAGCCGCCGGGGCACCCCTTCGAAGTGCCATCCTCAGCGCACTCCCCGTCATCGGGCTCGGCGCCGCAGATCCCGGCCACGCACAGGCCGGCCCGGTCGCCCACCGGGGCGCAGTCCGAGTCGGCGTCGCATCGTTGCCCGGCGGTGGCGCCAGGCAAGCCCGCCACCGCGCAGACGTTCGAGTCATCGTCGCCGCAGGCCGACCAGAGCGGGAGGGTGAGCAGGGTCGAGTAGAGAAAATACGAAGTGAGCACGCGCATGTAATATTCAGTCCTTTTTTTTGGTTTGAGATGTCGCTTTCCACTTTCCCCGGTTGGTGTCTTCGCGTCAAGCTGTCCGGGTCAGCCCATTGACGCGCTCGGCGGCCGGGCCGGATACTCGTCACACCCATCGCACGTACCGCCTATGCGGTGAGGAGTGGGATCCATGATCAGCTCACACGACCATCACCAGACGCGAGGGCCGGTCCTGGTCCTGGCCACCGAGCGCTACGAGTACCTGCAGCAGGAGATGTGCCGCGAGCCCGGGCTCGCGCCGGGCGTGGTGCAGCGCGAGCGCTTCCCCGACGGCGAGCGGTACCTGCGGATCCGCGAGGACGTCACCGGACGGGACGTGGCCCTGGTGGGCGGCACGGTGAGCGACGCCGATGCCATGGAGATCTTCGACCTGGCCCACGGCCTGGTGCGCTACGGTGCGCACACCCTGACCCTGGTGGTGCCGTTTTTCGGCTACTCCACCATGGATCGCGCGGTGCACCCCGGCGAGGTGGTGACGTCCAAGACCCGCGCACACCTCATCTCGTCCATCCCCACCGCCGGATCGGGCAACCGCATCCTGCTGCTGGATCTACACACCGAGGGGATCCAGCACTACTTCAGCGGCAACATCCGACCGGTGCACCTGCAGGCCCGGCTTCAGATCACCGAGGCGGCCCGCCAGCTCGGCGGGGCCGACTTCGTGATGGCCTGCACCGACGCCGGGCGGGCCAAGTGGGTGGAGTCGCTGGCCAACGAGCTGTCGGTGCCCGCGGCCTTCGTGTTCA
Source organism: uncultured Myxococcales bacterium (assembly GCA_964346625.1). GTDB lineage: Bacteria > Myxococcota_A > Polyangia > HGW-17 > JAJRWW01 > CAYFWA01. The sequence continues at coordinate 6,102 of CAYFWA010000210.1, read as the reverse complement.
AGCGCCGAATCTCGGGCCAGCGCACCGAGGTCACCGCGGTGAGCGCCCAGGTCGAGGATCGCAACGTGGTGATCTACGACGACATGATCCGCACCGGCGGCTCGCTGCTGGGGGCGGCGCAGGCCTTCCGGGACGCCGGCGCCCGCTCGGTGTCGGCCATCGCCACCCACGGCCTGTTCCCCGGAGATGCCCTGGAGCGGATCACCGACAGCGGGCTGCTGAGCCGGATCGTGGTCACCGACAGCCACCCGCGGGCCATGGAGCTGCGCGGCGGGCGGCTCTCGGTGGTCTCCTGCGCCGAGTTGCTGGCCACGGCGCTCATGCGCGCCGAGTGAGCGATCCCGTCCTGAGGGTTCGCGAAAAAATAGCTTCACGGGCGATGCCATCGAGCGGGTCGTGCCCGGTCTGCGGCAGCGCCGAGCTTGACGGCGAGCGTGGGATGCGTCACGAACAAAGACCCGGGCGAAGGGCGCGCGGATCGCGCGTCTTCGCCTCGGCCGTAGTCAGGTCGCCTATAACATAGGAAGATATCATGCGATTCAGTACCGTGCTCGTCCTGCTCCCCCTCTGGCTGCTCGTGGCCTGCGGTCCGGCTGGCACCGACGGCAACAACAACTCCACCGACGGTGGGCATCACCTGCCGGACGGCTACGTGGGGCCCGACGCGGGGGACAACAACAACACGAACAACAACAACGAGTGGCAGCCCCCCACCAACAGCCGGGTCTACGTGAACACCGAGACCACGCTGTACTACATCGATCCCGGGGTCAGCGAGGAGCTGGTGACCATCGGGGACTTCGCCGGCGACTGCATCTCGGACAGCGGCTTTTACGACATCGCGGTGGACGAGCAGGGGAACCTGCTGGGCATCGCCGCCGAGGGGCTCTACACGGTGGACACCGAGACCGCGGAGTGCACGCGGGTGTTTCAGTTTCCTCCGGATCCGCCGCACTTCTTCTCGCTGTCCTACGTCAAGGGCGTGGACCCGGCCGAGCCCGACGTGGACAAGCTGGTGGCGGCCTCGGCCGAGGACGGCGAGTGGGTGTGGATCAACTGGCCCGCCGAGAACCTGCCGGACATCTTCATCCACCTGGGCTACTACGATCACCCCGACTACCAGTGGCGCTCCTCGGGGGACATCGTCTCCATCCAGGTGGACGTGGCCACCTACGTGACCTACGCCACGCTGCGCTGCGGCAACTACACGGATCCGGGGTGCACCTCCGACTGGCTGGCCGAGGTGGATCCGGAGACCGGGGACGCCCGGATCATCGGGGAGACGGGCTACCAGCGCATCTTCGGCCTGGGCTTCTGGGGGGACCGGCTCTACGGCTTCACCGGCGACGGGGAGTACATCCACATCGACGTGGACACCGGGGCGGGGACGCTGGTGCAGGAGTTTTCGGGCCAGACCTTCTGGGGCGCCGGGAATACGACCATCCCGCACATCGTAGAGTAGCCGAGGGTTCCCTTGGCTCCGGGGTGAGGGCGTAGCGCGCTCGCAGGGCGAGGGAGACCTGGCGGGGATCGCAGCCGAAGCGTCGGTAGGTCGGGGGGACCAGGGAGACCACCTCCACGGCGTCGAGCCCCACGGTGAGCTCGCGCAGGGCCCTGGCCAGGGCCTGGGGGTGGATGCGATCGTGGGCCAGCAGGATGCCCCCGCGCCGGGCGCCCTGGACCAGCGCCGCGGTCTGCCGCGCCGGGTCGCGGCGGGCCGCCGGGGGGAGGCGGGTGTCGCTCTCCGGGGTGACCGCGTCCCACAGCACGTTGATGAGCCCCAGCTTCGCCAGGGTGCGAGCGTAGAGGCGGTGGTGGTGCTTCGTGAAGCCGCGGCCGTAGGGGCTCCCGCCAGCAGGCCGGGTGAACCGCATCGGGTAGGGGCTGCGGCCGTGGGGCGCGCGCTCGGCGAGGATGCGCGCCCAGCGCCGCGCCATGGCCGGCCAGCGCGCGGTGAGCTGGCCGGGAAACTCGTAGGCCGGGTCGCCGCCCAGCAGCCGGCGCCGCAGCCGTTCGAAGTCGCGGGGGCCGCGGGCCAGCAGGGCCAGATCCACCACCGCCTGGGTGAGCCCGAGCTCGGCCTCCAGCCGGCGCCGGGGTGCGGGCCCCTTGAGCATCTCCACGTCGTGGTGATAGCCGTGGTTGCCGATGCGATGCCCCTCGCGCCGCATGCGACGCAGCAGGCGATAGGTGTGAATGTTGATCATCTTGCCCACCACGAAGAAGGTGGCTCGCAGGCGGTGCGCGCGCAGCACGTCCAGGATCCGCCCGGTGGTCTTGCGCAGGGGGCCGTCGTCGAAGGTGAGGGTCACCTTGCGCCCGATGAGGCGTCGACCGTTGGCGAGGCTCGCCGCGCGGCCCGGGGGGCTTGTGTCGAGCCGGCACCAGCGGCCCAGGGCGCGGCCGGTGCCCACCGCGGCGCTCCGGGCGTGGCCGACCAGGGCTGCGCGCAGGGCCCGCAGGGGATGGGGACCGGTGGGAGGGCGCCGCGTGGCCGGCGCCGCGGGACGAGGGACCCTCGCGGCGGGTGCCATGGCGGGGACCGCGGGCTCGGCCGGGGGCGGGTCTTCCGGCGTGGCGCGGGGACGGGGTCTTTGCGGCGCCTCGCTGCGCTCGCACCCGGTGCAACCGGTGCCCCCCAGGAGCAATGCGGCCGCCGCGGTGAGCCCGATGACACGCCAGGCCGCGGCTCGGCGGCCGAATGCCGAAGTGAGGGCTCGCGCAAGAATAACCTCGAAGGACCGAGGCCGCCGAGGCGCCCGGCCCGCAAGGAGCGAGGAAGTCGAATACAGTGACGTATTTAACCGACGAGCGACGCTGCGGGCCGGGATGGATCGGCGGCCGAATCCCGCAGTCATTCTTGCGCGAGCCCTTATTCTTGCGCGAGCCCTTATTCTTGCGCGAGCCCTCAGCCTGCCGGGCACCGGGACGGGGGGACGTGGGGCGGGACGGGACCAGGGGATGAGCGTTCCTCCGCAGGATGATCCCCTCCAGGATAGCACGCATCCGTGTCGTTGGTTGTCGGCGCTGGGTTGGCTCGTGAGCGCGGCGCGGGCGCGGTCGTGGGCGGGGTGGACGGCAGAGACGTTTCGGCGGTCGGCGGCGCAGGGTGCGTCCCGGCGGCTGTGGCTGCGGCCGTGGTGGCCGCCGCGGTGTGCGCCGGGTTGGCCGCCGCGGTATGCGCCGGGTTGGCCGCCGGGTTGGCCGCCGCGGCCGGGTTCACCAGGCCGGGGTAGGGGTACGGGTAGGGCGCCGCCGGCGCCGTACCCGGGCGTGCAGGATTACCCGAGCCCGTGGGCCCGCCGCTCCCGGGTCCGGGTCCAGTTCCAACTCCGGCTCCGGCTCCGGAACCGGACCCGGTTCCCGGGGCATTGATAATGGGCCGCGCCGGGGCGGAAGATGGCCAGCGCAGGGTGAAGGACGGGGCCTGCTGCGTGATGGGGCGCCCCCACAGCTCGGTGACATCGTCACCCAGCTCGCGGGTCTGCGCGTCGGTGCGCCCGTTCACGGTGCTCCCGAGCACGAGCCAGCCGATGGTGGCCACGCCGAAGATCAATCCGATGCCGAGGATGCGGGTCATGGGCTTCATGGGGAAACGCTCCTGAGGGTGCTGGCTCCCGGTGCTCGGGTTGGTTCGTCATGAAGGAGTACGCGGGGGACGAGGCGAAGCGGTGGGGGAACCGAGGCGATCGTGTGCAAAGCGTGTGCAGAACTCGTGCAGCGAGACCCCGCCGACCCGGCCTGCCGATTGTACGGTGACTCGGCCTGTCGATGGGCGGCCTCGGGTTTGACGGCGAGGCGATCCCCGGACAATCATGGCGGTCGAGGAGGCATCCATGCGACCGAACCTGCGACCGGACCTGCGATTCACTGCGATCTCGTTCTCCATGACCACGCTGCTGCTCACGCTGCTGGCCTTCGCCCCGGAGGCGGCGGCGCAGTCCGCCGCCCCCCAGCCCGTCACGGCTCCGCAGGCAGCCACGCCCTCCCGCGCGGCCCCAGCGGCCCGGCCCGCGAGCAGCTCCCGCGTCTGGCCTCCTCACCGCGCCCGGGAAAAGGGGCTGCTGGCCAGCCTGGGCTTCGGGATCAGCGCCTGCAACGACAACTGGTGCGACGACTACGATCCCCTCGTGTACCTGCGCGGGCACGTGCTGTACCGGGTGCTCAATTACGTGGCCTTCGGCCTGCAAATTGGTCTGCCCTTCCACGACGCCAACAGTCGAATGGTGGATGTGCGCTACGACGTGTTCATCGGACCCGAGGCGCGGGGGATCATGCCGCTGGGCAAGTTCGAGGTGTGGTCGGGCTTCGGCTTCGGATGGATCCGTTCCCAGTGGGACGGCGAAGGCTGCTTCGGTGGGTTCTGCACCGAAGGCAGCGGCTGGAACGACGGGCTCGGGATCGCCTGGGGCTTCGGCGGACTGTACTATATCACGCCCCGGATCGGGCTCGGGGTGGACTTCTGGCTCTACAAGCCGATCTTCTTCGAGGGCTGCATCGACATCGAGGGTGATCGCAAGCGGTGCGAAGATATTGAGGGGGATGATCGCGACGGAGTGGGCATCACCTGGATGCTGGGCGCCAGCGCCGTGTTCTTCCTGCCCATGTAGCCGTGATCAACAGCCGGACGCTGTGTTCAGCAGCCGGGCTGACCGGCGCAGTCGGAGTCGTCGCAGTCCACGGCGCCGTCGCAGTCGTTGTCCATGCCGTCGCCGCAGGCGCCCTCGGTGCTTTGGCATGTCCAGGGGACGTAGTGCAAGAAGCGATGCACGTCGCCGTTGTCGTCGGGCATCCAGATCTGCCCCGCCTCACCCCACAGACCATTGATGCGCTGGGCCGTGGGGGTCCGCACCGGCGCCCACTGGCCACCCTCCCAGTGCAAAAGCAGCCCGTCTACGCCGCTGATCCAGACGTCGTCCGGGTTGGCGCCCCAGACCGCGAGCAGCGTCTCGCTGGTGGGCGAGTCCTGGAAGGACCAGGTCCCCCCGCTAAACCGGTAGATGTGTCCGCTGAGGCCCACCGCCCAGGCCTCCGCCGGCCCGGCGGCCCAGACCGCCGTGAGCGTACCGCTCAGGTCGGGCTGCGCCGTCCAGTCCGTTCCGTCGAAGTGGATCACTTCGCCGTAGACGCCCACCGCCCAGATGTCCGAGGCCGAGCTCCCCGAGATGGCGTGCAGGTCCTCGGTGGCCGGGGACGGCGTCCAGCTCGTCCAGGCGAAGCCGTCGTAGTGCAGCAGCTCGCCGTTGCCCGCGGAAGCCCAGATGTCGCGAGGGCCGCTGCCCCACAGCGACTTCAAGGGCTCCGTCGTGGGGGACATGTCCACCGACCAGCTCCCGGACTCGTAGTGCGCGATGACCCCGCCGTTGCCCACCGCCCAGGCCTCGCCCGGCGCGGGACACCACACGTCCTGCAGGTGCTGGCCTGCGCCGGAGTTGAGTGTCGTCCAGCTGAAGCCATCCCAGTGAAGGGTGGCGCCGCCGGAGCCCACCACCCAGACGTCGTCGGCGCCCGTGCCTCCGACGGCGTACCACCAGGAGAGGGTGCTCGGCCCCACGGCGGCCCAGCTCGTGCCGTCGTAGTGGAGCAAGGTCCCGTTGGCGCCGGCGATGTAGACGTCGTCCCAGGCGCTGCCCTACACGGCGAACAGCATCTCGGTGGTGACCGCCACCGGCCAGACGGTCCAGTCCGCGCCGTCGTAGCGCAGGATCGTTCCGTTGGTGCCCACCGCCCAGGCGTCCGTGGGTCCGCTCGCCCAGACCCCGTAGAGCCGTTCGGTGGTGGGGGAGCTCGCGGGGCTCCAGGCGCCGCCCTGGTAGCCGACGATGGTCCCGTCGAATCCAACCGCCCAGCCGTGGTCGCCATCGAGCAGGTGGAGGTCGTGGAGCAGCGCGTTCGCGGGGGAGCTCACGGTCTGCCAGCCGAACAGGCCGCAGCCGTTGAAGTCCGGGGTGCAGACGTTGCTGCAGCCCAGAAGGCCCCGGTCGAAGCCGTAGTCGATGCAGGTGTCCCCGGCGGGGGGCTCCGTGTCGCACAGCTCCGTGGCGTGATCCACCGCGCCGTTGCCGCAGGGCACCTCACAGTCGGGGTTGCAGCCGTCGCCCA
>CAYFWA010000209.1:4952-9567 GCA_964346625.1 uncultured Myxococcales bacterium | reverse complement strand
ACGTGAGGAAGCCATCCACTGCGCCGCCCGCCGCTACGCCGCCCGCCGCTACGCGGCGCGCGGCGCCGCACGCCGCGGTGCCCCTGCGCGACGGCGGCCCGCCGCCGCGGTGCTGCGGCGCCGCGACCAGGGAGTGTTTTCGCGCCTCGATGGCCGGGTGCGGGTTCGCGTGCCCCCCTGGATCAAGACCCGGCAGACCTCGGTGGTCATCGACAAGGCTCGCCGGCTGCTGGTGCTGAGCGCCGGCAAGGTCCCGCTCCAGGTCTACCCCATCGCCCTGGGCTTTTCGCCCCGGGGCCACAAGCAGCGCCAGGGAGACGGCAAGACCCCCGAGGGGACCTACACCATCGTGGAGCGGCTCCACCGCAACCTCGCCCCTCGCTACGGCGCCCGCTCCCTGAGACTGTCGTACCCGGGCCTCGATGACGCGAAGACCGGCCGCCGCAAGGGTTTGATCACCCGCGCGCAGCTCCGGCGCATCGCCCGGGCCCACCGGCGCGTGCGGATGCCGCCCCAGCGCACGGCGCTGGGCGGCTCCATCCGCATCCACGGCGGCGGCGTGGGGCGAGACTGGACCCTGGGCTGCGTCGCCCTGCGTGATCGAGACGTCAAGGAGCTCTACGCCCACACCCGGCTCGGCACGCCGGTGCACGTCCACGCCGGCGGGGGCGCCAAGCCCCCGTGGCCCGACCGCGACGGCGACGGGATCCCCGATCAGGTGGACGTGCTGCGCGGCGCGCGCAAGGCGGCCCTCAACGGCGCCCGGTACCACGGCGCCTACTACAGCATCAAGTACCCGGGCGGGGACATCCCCTCGAAGGTGGGCGTGTGCACCGACGTGGTCATCCGCGCTTTCCGCAACGCCGGCATCGATCTGCAGGCCGCGGTGTACCGGGACGTCCGCGCCCACCGCCACCGCTACCGCTCCATCAAGCGGCCGGATCCCAACATCGACCACCGCCGGGTGCGCAACCTGCTGCCCTACTTCCGGGCCCACTACCGCCTGGTGAACCGCAAGGTCTCTGCGGTTCGCAGCCACACGCTGCTGCCCGGCGACGTGGTCTTCCTCGACACCCTGTCGAACCCCGGCCCCGACCACCTCGGCATCATCGCCGACACGGCCAGCCCCAACGGGTGGCCGCAGGTGATCAACAACTGGACGACCGGATATCGGACGCAGGCGATGGATCTGCTGCCCAGTGTGCCGATTACGCATCATTTCAGAATTCGGTGAGCTCCGCGCTTGCCGGTGCGTTCATCGCTACGACCGATACCTACGACAGCGTACGAGGGGGTCGCGGGTTCCGGGGTGTGAGCCGGGGGCAGGCTTTTTTGCCGCCGGTAGGGTGGATTCGTCACGCGTCAAGGGAATGTCGGCTTGCATACTCCTTCCCCCGGGCTCCGCCTGCGGCGGAGCCCGGGGGAAGGAGAGGAACGGGTACGCTGCGGGGGGAGAGAGGCGCAGGCCATGGATCTGCTGCCCAGTGTGCCGATTACGCATCATTTCAGAATTCGGTGAGCTCCGCGCTTGCCGGTGCGTTCATCGCTACGACCGATACCTACGACAGCGTACGAGGGGGTCGCGGGTTCCGGGGTGTGAGCCGGGGGCAGGCTTTTTTGCCGCCGGTAGGGTGGATTCGTCACGCGTCAAGGGAATGTCGGCTTGCATACTCCTTCCCCCGGGCTCCGCCTGCGGCGGAGCCCGGGGGAAGGAGAGGAACGGGTACGCTGCGGGGGGAGAGAGGCGCAGGCCATGGATCTGCTGCCCAGTGTGCCGATTACGCATCATTTCAGAATTCGGTGAGCTCCGCGCTTGCCGGTGCGTTCATCGCTACGACCGATACCTACGACAGCGTACGAGGGGGTCGCGGGTTCCGGGGTGTGAGCCGGGGGCAGGCTTTTTTGCCGCCCGCAGCCGCTCCACCGGCTGCCAAAGGGCCCGCACCCGCCCGTCCACCGCGCGCCGGTGGTCCCCGTCGGTGCCCGGCGTCTCGGGATCGAGGTCGAAGCCGTCGCGACCCCACCACCCTCCGCTGAACTGCAACCCCAGGGTGGGCCGAGCGCGGCCGCCCAGCGACAGCCGTAGGGTGTGGTCGTTGAGCTGTCCGTACTCGACGCGCAACCCCAGGCGCAGCCCTCGCGCGGGAGGCTCCCGGGGGATCACGTTCACCACGCCACACAGGACGTCGGCCCCGTAGAGCGTGCTGGTGGCCCCGCGGATCAGCTCGATCCCCTCATCGTGGCCGAGGCCTTCCGGGCCGGCGTCGGACGCGAGTCCACGCGAGCCGAGGTGAAGCGCCTGCTCGTGCGCTACCTTGAGCTTTTGCCGGACACGGTGCGGCGGTCCCAGGGCTTCCGGCTGCTGCGGGGGGTACCCCACGGCCTGGACCGACTGGCGACCCGGGGGCACCTGCTGGGGCTGGGCACGGGCAACCTGCGCCAGGGGGCCCGCATCAAGCTCGAGCGCGCGCGGCTGTGGGCGCGGTTTTCCTTCGGGGGCTTCGGCGACGACGGCGAGACGCGGGAGGACCTCATCCGCCTGGCGGCCGAGCGCGGGGCGCGGATCCAGGATCGCCCCCTGGTGGCCGCCGAGGTGGTGGTGGTGGGCGACACGCCGCTGGACGTGGACGCGGCGCGGCTAAACGGCTTTCGGGCCGTGGCCGTGGCCTCCAAGCCCGGGAGCCGACGGGCCCTCGAGCGCTGCGGCGCCGAGCGCGTGATCGACGGGCTCGAGGAGCTGTGACCCCCGGCCGAGCACAAGACACGCCAGCGCGAGGCGGGTTCATCGTCGCGCGTGGCCCTCGGCACCCTCGCTCCTTGCGAGCCGGGCACCTCGACGCCCTGACTTGCGCACCTTATTTTGACCAGCCTCCTTAGGGCCCTGGTCAAAATTAATTCACCATCTGGCGCGCGATTCATCGCGGCTGGCTGCGTTGCTCCTCCGTTACGTACGCCCAGTACGCGCCGTCGTCGCGCCTTGCCAGCCGCGCGCCTCGCACGCCAAATTGACAAACTAATTTTGATCAGCGGCCTTACTCCGGCACGATGCGGCAGGGTATGCCCGTCTGCTGCCAGGCGCCGGTGCCCCCGGCGCACCAGGTGGGGTCGTCGCGCACCAGGGCGTTGATGTTGGCCGACAGGCAGTCGAAGGGCGGGGCCGTGGTCGGCCCGCACGCTGCTACAGCGCCTTGACCAGCACCGCGGCGATGATCAGGACGAGGGGCACCCCCCACAGCCAAGCCATCAGCCCGAAGGGGCTCTGTTTGCCCAGGCGCTCCTCTTCGGTCTCCGGCGCCTGCTCGGAGCTGCCGCGCGCCTCGGTGACGGCCGCGTCTGGGCGCTGGTCCTGGGTATCGCTCTTTTTGTTACGGTTCCTGATTCTCTTGCGGTTCGACATGATTGTCCTCCAAATTGGATCCACGGATCCACGGATCTCCCTGGTCGAGTCGAGACCGGCCCCCCGGTGGGGACACCGCGGCGCAGCACGACTCACGGACTGGTCTTCAGGAGATCGGGCGCGGAGGACGATCCACCCCGTCGGGGAACCCGGAGTGGTAATCACCAAAGGCGGGCGAAGCGCCCAGGCGGGCGGGAGGCGGGGGGGAGAGCTTGGCCAGCCCCCCGGTGGCGCCCCACTCGAGATCCAGGGCGACGCTCACCGGCTCGGCGGGAGCGTCGGCCGGAGGCGAGGCCACCTGCATTGCCGCATGGGGGCTGGCCGGCGCCGGCGCCACCGCGCCCAGCAGCGGCTGGGCGTGACCCGCCAAGGCCATCACGATCACGACAGCCAGCACGTCCCGGGGGCCCCTATGGCGACACAGACGGTCCATCTCGATAAATCTAACAAGCCAGGGTCGCGATGCAAGGCAAACCGGTCGCGCCGTTGGGGGCTCCTTCGCTCGGATCACGTGGGCTCGACGGCCCACGTGAGGGCGTGGCGGATCCGCTCCCGCGACTCGGCGTTTTTCGTTCGTGCATGTCGTCCCAGCAAAGACAGCACTTCCCGTGGTACCGTGGGACCCTGGACGGCGCGCCGCAGTGCCAGGTGCAGCGGGCCGCGCCGCGGCCGAGCGAGAGGCGACCAGCCAGGGGTCATTTCCAACCATGCGATTTTTCGAGGACTACGTGGTGGGCGAGGTGCTGCCGGTGGGCACCCACCGCCTCACCGCCGAGGAGATCAAGGCCTTCGCCCGACAGTGGGATCCGCAGCCCTTTCACCTGGACGAGGAGGCCGCCCGGGCGTCGGTGTTCGGCGGGCTCACCGCCTCCGGGGCGCACCTGGTGGCCCTCACCATCCGGATGATCATGGCCAGCGCGGCCGCCGGGCACGTGCTGGCCGCCCTCGGCTGGGACGAGGTGCGGTTCCCGCGCCCGGCCTACGCCGAGCAGACGCTTTCCTTGTCGGGGGAGTGCGTCTGGGCCCGGCCCTCGCGCAGCCGCCCGGACCGCGGCATCATCAAGAACCGCTTCACCCTCACCAAACCCGCCGGGGAGACGGTGCTGCAGTACACCGACACGATCTTCGTCGCGCGCTGCGAGGGGGGGTAGGGAGGCCCGCCACGCTCCCGGTGGGCGAAGGGGAACACCCCTGCGGGGGCGCCTGCGGGGGCGCCTG
>CAYFWA010000209.1:3008-4852 GCA_964346625.1 uncultured Myxococcales bacterium | reverse complement strand
CGCTCCCGGTGGGCGAAGGGGAACACCCCTGCGGGGGCGCCTGCGGGGGCGCCTGCGGGGGCGCCTGTGGGGGCGCCTGTGGGGGCGCCTGTGGGAGCGCCTGTGGGGGCGCCTGTGGGAGCGCCTGTGGGAGCGCCTGTGGGAGCGCCTCGGGTCGTCGCGCTGCGGGAAACCCGATTGGTGTAAGCGGGCCGCTGGGATAAGATGGGATTCATGTGCGCAGACAGGATGTCCATCGACCAGGTGGTGGCGGACCGGTTCCGGATCGAGGCCGTGATCGGTCAGGGCGGCATGGGGACCATCTACCGGGCGCGCCACGTGAAGCTCCCGCGAGCCTTCGCCCTCAAGGTGCTCAAGCCCGGCCTGGCGGCCGATCCGGCCTTCGTGAAGCGGTTTTTGCGTGAGGCGGTGGCCGCCAGCCAGGTGGTGCACCCCAACGTGGTGAACGTCACCGACTACGGCCAGCTCCCCGACGGCAACTACTACATCGCCATGGAGCACCTGGACGGGGGCACCCTCGACGAGGAGCTCGAGCGGCTCGGCCGGCTCCCCCTCCGCCGCGCCCTGGACATCCTCATCCAGCTCGCCGACGCGCTGGGCTACTGTCACGCCCAGGACATCGTCCACCGCGACCTCAAGACCGAGAACGTCCTGCTGTGCACCGTGCACGGTCGGCCGGACGTGGTGAAGCTGGTGGACTTCGGCATCGCGCGGATCCTGGGCCCGGACTTCGGCGAGTGGCAGGTCACCCAGGGGGGGATGATCTTCGGCACCCCGGAGTACCTGTCCCCCGAGCGCGCCCTGGACGAGGAGATCGACGGGCGCTCGGATCTGTACGCCCTCGGGATCATCGCCTACGAGCTGGTGGTGGGGGACCCGCCCTTCACCGGGCGCTACACCCAGCTCCTCAAGGCCCACATCAACGAGGAGCCGTTGCCGCCCTCGGCGCGCGCCGGCGAGCCGCTGCCGTCGGCCTTCGACGCGCTGGTGCTCAAGTGTTTGGCCAAGGACCCGGCGCACCGCTACCAGAGCTGCCGGGAGCTGGGCCAGGAGCTGCGCCGGATCCGGGGCACCCTGGCCGGGGCCGCGGCCGACCCGTCGCCGGCGCAACCGGTGGCCGCCGCCCGCTGCATCCGCACCGACGGCCACTGGTCGACGCTGGATTCGCGCCCGCCCACCGTTGCCCCCGCCGACGCTGCCGAGGGAGACCCGCAACCGGACCGGCAACGGCTCGCCGAGGCCGTCCGGCTGGCCCGCAACGCCGAGGAGATCCGCCGACAGCTCGAAAACACCGTCAAGGAGCTGGCCTATACCCTCTCGGGGGATGCCCCGGCCGACGCCGGGTGGCTCGAGGCCCTCAACGAGATCCTACGACGCGAGCAGACCCTGGTGGGCCTGCGCGAGGAGCGCGCGCTGCTCTGGCGCCAGCGCGAAGAGCTGCGCCAGCAGACCGAGGACTACGCGCGCGCCCTGCGCCAACTTTTGCGTGAGGCCTCGCACGACCCGGCCACGCGCCAGCGGGTGCAGCACCGGCTGGACCAGCTCCAGCAGGGCAGCGACGAGCGCTGCGCCGCCATCGGGGCCGAGCAGGAGCGCTGCCGCGCCGCCCAGCGCGAGCAGGAGGACGCCCTCGCCGACCACTACGCCGCGCTGCAGGCGCGCCTCCGGGCCCACGGGGAGCTGCCCGCCGGGCGCGCGGCCCGGCTCGGCGAGCGCCTGGCGCAGCTTCGCGCAAAGCTCGACGACGCGCGCGCCCGCGTCCCCTGAGCCACGCCGCAAGGAGCGCCCCGTCCACCCCGAGGCGGCAGCGCCACGCGGATCAGGCATGGTAGCCGAAAGACTCG
>CAYFWA010000209.1:0-2908 GCA_964346625.1 uncultured Myxococcales bacterium | reverse complement strand
AAGACAACCTGGCACTCGAAGACAACCTGGCACTCGAAGACAACCTGGCACTCGAAGACAACCTGGCACTCGACGCACGCCACGCGGGAGCGAAAGCCGCGCGAGGCAGATCGCCACCATCGCAGCGAAAAAGGAGACCGCCATGCTGGAGGACCTGGTACGCCGCAGCCGCAGCATCCGCCGCTTCGACCCGTCGCGGCCCGTGAGCCGGGACACTCTCAAGAAGCTGGTGGCGCTGGCGCGGCTCTGCCCCTCGGGGCAAAACCGCCAGCCCCTGCGGTTCGTGCTGTCGGCCGACCGCGAGACCAACGAGACGATCTTTGCGCACCTGCGCTGGGCCGGCGCCCTGGCGGACTGGGATGGCCCCGCCCCCGACGAGCGCCCCGCAGCCTACATCCTGATCCTGCACGACACGCGGATCACCGCGGACGCCGGCCAGGACCCGGGCATCACCGCCCAGACCATGCTGCTCGGAGCCGTCGAGCAGGGCCTCGGAGGGTGCATGATCGGCTCCATCGCCCGCCCGGCCCTGCGCGCCGCCCTCGCCCTGCCCGACGCGCTGGAGATCCGCCTGTGCGTGGCCCTGGGCGCCCCCGCCGAGCAGGTCCAGATCGACGAGCTGGGACCCGACGGCGACGTCCGCTACTGGCGCGACGAGCAGGGGACCCACCACGTGCCCAAGCGGAGCCTGTCCGAGCTGATCGTCGCGCTCGACAAATGACCGACAGCTACTGACAGCCGATGCGGCTGGTGGACACCACCACGTCGTCGAACCAGACCTGGTTGGAAAACCCCTGGGCGTCGTCCTCGGTGATGTAGTGCTGCAGCCGGACCCGGTTGAGGGCGAGCTCGGGCACGGTGCGCCACAGCATGCCGGTGACCTGGTGGGCGAGCTGCCCGTCCACCCAGTAGGCCATGGAGCCGTCGTGCTGGCCCGGGGTGTTGGCGGTCATGGTCATCTCGAAGCAGAACCACTGCCCCACGGGCAGGGCCACCGGGGGATCGGGGGCGAAGATGTTGCCCCAGCAGCACTGGGGCTGCTGCTCGCAGGTGGGCAGGCCTTTTTGGGCACACTCGGCGCAAAGCGCGTCCACGTCGGTCCAGTTGCCGCAGTTCGGATCGCAGCTCATCTCCGGGAAGTAGGTGTAAAAGAAGCTCTCGTGGGAGGTGTCGTAGAAGTCCACCGTGGTGCCCATGGCCAGCTCCCCGTCGGGCAGGCACCCGGCCGTGCCGTGGTACCACCAGTCGTCGGGCTGGCTGCCCCCGATGTTCAAAAAGTGGTGGGTGTAGACGTGATCCGGGGCGAAGCGCACCCAGGCCCGGAAATAGAGCGTGTCGAAGCTGCGCTGGGGACAGTTGACCCCCTGAGGCCCGTCGCAGGCCCGCCAGTCCAGGCTGGAGCCCCGGTAGCCGGCCGAAGGAGCGGCCGGATAGTGGATGGCCCAGTTGCCGGTGTGCACCTGGGCCGCCGACAGATCGATGCGCCCGCGGTCGGGCTCCCCCCGCGCCTGCAGAAAGTCGCTCTGGGCAAACCAAGTGACAAAGTCGCCGCCCCCGGCCTCGAAGTCCTCGCACAGCAGCCAGTCCGGGTGCCAGTTGGCGCAGTCGTGCTGCTCCGTCTGGCCGCCGTCCGTCCCGGGCCCCGCGTCGGCGCCCGGCCCGGCGTCGGCGCCGATCCCGCCGTCGCCCTCCTCCCCGCCGTCGACCTGCGCCACCGCCCCGTCGCCGGCGTTGACGTTGGCGTTATCGTTGTCATCGCCCACGCCGGCCTCGTCGCCGCACCCGCCCGCGGCCAGGGTCATCGCCACGGCCAGGGTCGCGGCGAAGGCCAGGGTCGCGGCGGAGGCCAGGATCGCGGCGGAGGCCAGGATCGCAACCAAGGGTGGGTTCGCCGCCGCGGGCCGCAGGAGCCCCCGCCCCCCGCCGCGGCGGCCCGCGGCTCCACGTCTCGGCAAAAACCTACGATACTCCATCGTTCGGGCGTTTTTCATTCCGGTGCTCATCCGCGTCTGTGGACGCATCGCCGAGCGCGCCCGCCCCGCCGCCCTGTAGCCAGCGCGGGTGGACGCGCCTTTGCAGGGTTCATTTTACCGCGCTTGCCCACCCCGGGGAAAGGGCGGACATTTGTACCCCGCCCGCCCCCCTCGGGGAAAGGGCGAGCACCTGTACCCCGCCTGCCCCCCTCGGGGAAAGGGCGGGCACCCACAGCGCCGAGCCGCGGGCGTCCCGCCTCAGACGAAACCGCGGGCGCCTTCTTTTCAAGCGGGGGCCGACCGGCTATTGTCGGGGTCACTGGCAATCGAAGACGACTGGCCCCCGGGAGAAACCCCATGCTCCGATCACGCTCGCGCTTCGCGCTCCCCCTCGCCCTGTGCTCGGCTCTTTTCGTCGGGCTGCTCTGGGCCCAACCCGCCCACGCCACCGATATCGGGAAAAAGAAGGTCTACGGCCTCGGCCTCGGAGTCGGGCAGCCGTCGGGGGTGGAGCTCAACTGGTTCTTCGCTGAGCGCCACGCTCTGCACGCCAGCCTGGGGCTCGGGTGGCTGGGCGCCGGCGACGGCACCGCTGGCCTGATGCACCTGCGCGCCAACGCGGACTACAACTTCTACATCCGGCTCTACGAGCACGACGAGTTCCACCTGCCGCTTTATTTCGGGGCCGGCGTGAGCTTCTTTTTCTGGTTTCAGTACCGCTACGGGGAGTTTTTCTTCTGGGGCTCCGAAGGCCAGTACGTCTCGTACTTCGGCATCGGGCTGCGGGTACCCATCGGCGTGGCCCTGCAGTTCAAGGAGCAGCCCTTCGACGTTTTCGCCGAGGTGGCCCCTGGAGTCGGACTGTTTCCCGGCATCGGCGCCTACTTCGACGGAACGGCGGGCTTTCGCTTCTACTTCTGACTCGAGTTTCGCCC
>CAYFWA010000208.1:1600-9584 GCA_964346625.1 uncultured Myxococcales bacterium | reverse complement strand
GCCGGGCGCCTCGGCGCCCTGAACTGGACACCTTATTCGTGACCGGGGCCTTAGAATCTCCGCACACGGTCCATGCACTCTTCGTCCTACGTGGTGATCCTCACCATCGACTCGCTGCTTTTGCTGGGGATGATCGCCGAGTTCGTCAGCGCCCGCATCCGGCTGCCCCGGGTGACCCTGCTGATCCTGTGCGGCGTGGCCATCGGGCCTTCGGCGCTCGACCTGCTGCCGCCCACCAGCGAGCCCTGGAACACGCTGGTGTCCCAGGTGGCCCTGCTGATGGTGGGCTTTTTGCTGGGCGGCAAGCTCAGCTTGTCGGCCATGCGCGACTACGGGCCCCAGGTGCTGTGGATCTCGGTGCGGGAGGTGGTGGGGGTCTCGGGTCTGGTGCTGGGTGGGCTGCTACGGATACAGGATCCCGTCGAGGGCGAAGTAGGCGGGGGTGTTCATGCCGAACTCGCCGACGTCCGAGGACGACAGGTCAAAGCGCAGGCCGTGGACCTCGCCGAGGCTCGACAGGTCCACCCAGGTCCACTGGTCCACCATGTAGTCATCGTCCGCGCTCTCGGCGCGGAAGTCGGCCAGGTAGAACTCCACCGTGCCGGTCTCGGCGCCGGTCTCGTCGAGCCCAGCGATGGTGAGCAGAAACCAGTCGGGATCGGTGCCGTCGGCGCCGCCGAAGCGCTTGGCGTAGTCGTCCCCATCGCGCATGGACAGGTAGGCAAAGGTGGTGTTGGTGACATAGAGACCGGCCACGGCGGCAGGGCCGGCGGGGAAGCGGGTCTCGGCCGGCACCGTCATGCCCGCAGTGTAGGCCACCGCGAAGTTGCCGCCGCCGCCCTGGCCCGCGCCGGTGATGACGGAGAACTGGTTTTCGAAGCCCGCGGTGGTGGTGTCGCCCTCGTTCGAAAGCGCGATGCCCTCCCAGACGTCGAAGCCGTACTCGTCGGTCCAGTACACCCCGAAGGTGGCGTCGCCGCTTTCGTAGGAGGTGAACCCCGTGGCGTCGCCGATGAAGTGGGAGTCGGCCGCCAGGCTCTGGTCATCGAAGTCGGCCAAGGTGTTGGGCGCGCAGTCCGGCCCGCTGTGGCCGGGGTCGCACTCGCCGCCGTCATCGTCGCCGCAGGCGGCGAGCGAAAGGGGCAGCAGGGCGGCCAGGGCAATCCGGGTCAGTCGCTTCAAGGTACGGTTCGTGTCGTTGCGCATGGATTCGAGTCCTTTCTTCGGTTAGCGGTGGAAAAAAACCATGATCCGGGCCGCCGCCACGGCCCGGGAGGTTGATGTCGTTTTCTTCCAAACCTGGGCGCGGCCCAGCCACGGGCGCGGCCCAGCCACGGGCGCGGCCCAGCCACGGGCGCGGCTCATCCGGGCCAGCGCGCCGCCGCGGTGAGCAGCACCGCGAGCTGGCCCAGGTAACACAGGCACCCCAGGCAATCCCCGGTGATGCCGCCGAGCCGGCGGCGCACCACCATCAAAAAAAGCGCCAGCACCCCGGCCAGCACGCCCAGGGCGACCAGCGCCCGGGCCGGCTGCAGCCAGGCCCACCAGGCCACGCCGGGGGCGGCCAGCAGCAGCCCGAGCCCCACCTCCCACGGACGAATGCGCTGGCCCACGTCCTTGGCCAGCCCTTCGCGTTCGCCTCCAGGGGGGAGGTCCCATCCCCCCTCGCCCCGAAAAAGCGCGGTTTTTCGGGGCTCACCCCCCATCATCGCGCTTCGCGCCGCTGCAGGGGAAGGTGCCTCATCTCCGTTTCGCGCGTTTTCGGTCCTTTTCGACCCCTGAACGCTTGCGGCGAGGCCTTCGCGCCCCTGCACCGGGGGCAAAAGCGCCATGGCCGGCAAGATGAGCAAGCGGCCCAGGGCCGCGGAGGCGATGAGGGCGGCCAGCAGCGTCGGGAGCTCGAGGCTCACCGCCGCGCCGAAGCGCAGCGCCAGGGCGAAAAAGAGCGCCACCGTGCCGAAGGATCCGATGCGGCTGTCGCGCAGGATCTCCAGGGTGCGCTCCCGGGTCATGCCGCCGCCGAAGGCGTCGAAAAAGTCCGCCACCGCGTCCTCGTGAAAGGCGCCGGTGAGCCAGGCCTCGCAGGCCAGGGCCACGAGCAGCGCGAGCCCCAGGGGCCAGAGCTGGGCGCCGGCCCAAACGAGCCCCGCGGTGATCCCGCCCACCGCGGCCCCCACCAGGGGGAACCAGCGCACCGCCGCCCGCAGCACCTGGGGGCTCGCTGGCGCGTGGCCGCCGGGTACCGGCAGGCGGGTCAAGAACTGAACAGCGGTGAGCAGGGCGCGCACGACGGGTCTCCTCGGTGGTCTCGGGTTCCGGGGTTTTCTCGGTCAATCACTCCGCCGCGATGCCGGCGTCGGCGAAGGTGGCCATTTCGCCGGCCATGGCCGCCGCCGCGTCCAGCAGGGGCAGAGCCAGCAGAGCGCCAGTGCCCTCGCCGAGGCGCAGCTCCCAGTCGAGCAGCGGGGTGAGCCCCAGCGCCTCGAGCATGCGACCGTGGCCGGTCTCGGCCGAGCAGTGGGCCGCGATCATCTGCTGCGCGGTGCCGGGCCGGCGCTCTTCGGCCAGCAGCGCCGCCGCGGTGGCGATGAAGCCGTCCACCACCAGGGTCAGCCCCTGCGCAGCGCCGGCTTCGAACAGCCCCGCCATGGCCGCGATCTCGAAGCCGCACACGCCCGCCAAGGCGACGGCCCGGTCCTCGGGGCTCGCCTCCGGGCTGCGCCGGGCCTCGGCGCGCTGCACGGCCTGCTGCACCACCTGGAGCTTGCGCGCGTAGGTGGCGTCGTCTGCGCCCGCGCCGCGGCCCACCATGTCCTGAGGGGGGGCGCCCGTGAGCAGGCAGCCGAGGCAGGCCGCCGCGGTGGTGTTGCCGATGCCCATCTCCCCGGTGGCCAGCACCCGCACGCCGTCGGCCGCGGCCCGCTCGGCCTCGAGGCGCCCCTCGGCCACGGCCGCCTCGAGCTCCGCGAGGCTCATGGCGGGCTCCTCGGCCAGGTTGCCCGTGCCCTCGCCGATCTTGGCCGCCCGGTAAAACGGCCCCGGCGCAAGCGGCGCGGACACCGAGCCCACGTCCACCAGGTGCAGCTCGGTCCCGCTCGCGCGGGAAAACACGCTGCTGGCGGCGCCGCCGCCCACGATGTTGGCGATCATCAACCCCGTGACCTCCGACGGCCACGCGGTGACCCCGGCTTGCACCACGCCGTGATCGGCGGCGAACAGCACCAGGCGGCGGGGGCGGGTGCGGGGCTCAAGGCGCTGCTGGATGGCGCAAAGCCGCGCGGCCACCTGCTCGAGGCGCCCCAGGCTTCCGGGGGGCTTGGTGAGATTGTCCAGGTGGGCCTGGATGTCGGCCGGAGTGAGGTGGGTGTCGGTCATGGTGGATGCGGTCCTTTCGATCTCGTTTCTCGGTGGCTCTTTTGACCAGGGTCACTCCCCCCCCGAAGCCTCAGGGCGCCTCAGGGATCAACAGCAGCGGGTTGGTAAACCCCGGCGCGAAGCCGGTGGGGATGGGCGCGGTGGTCTGCTCCTCGCAGCTCCGGGAGTCGAACACCCGCAGCCCGGGTTGATCGTGGCTGCGATCGGTGACCAGCAGCCGGCCGTCGTCCACCAGGGCCACGTCGCTGACGGTGAAGGTCCCCAGGGCCAAACAGGGCTCCACCTGGGCGTCGCCGGCCCGGGCGGGGTCCAGGCAAAAGCGCACCACGCCGGTGTCGTAGCTGCCCGGGGTGGTGATCACCGCGAAGCCGCAGCCGGTCTCGTCCACCGTGATGGCGGTGGGGACGCCGCCCAGGGCCTCGGCGTCGAGGGCGGTCCAGGCGGTGGCGGCCTCGGTGTCGATGCGCTCGAGCCCGGCCCGGCTCCCGTCCCACTCGCCGCTGGCCGTGGCCAGCAGATCCGGGGTGCCCGGCAGGCGGGTCAGGGGCCCCACGGGGTTGGTGGCCTCGAGCTCGATGGTTTCCTCCAGGGTGTCGGACGCGGGATCGATCACCGCCAGGTAGGAGGGCGGCACCGGGCGCCAGGCGTCCGCGCGGTCCAGCCGCTCCACCGCGACGTAGACCCGGTCGCCCACCCGCGCCAGGTGGGAGAGCTCGGGCACGCCGTCGGCGTCGGCCAGGTCCGCGAGATCGATGGCGCCGGTGATCACCTCCCCCACCGGTGCGCTGGGATCGATCACGTACAGGGAGGGCTGCTCGTAGCACGACAGGTAGGCCCGGCAGGTGGACAGAAACAGCAGGTCGTGGGGGTTGCAGGGCCGGTTGGGCCCGGGCCGCACCGAGACCTGACGCAGCAGATGGTGGTCGCCGCCGTCGAGCATCATCAGGTTGTCCTGGCCGTAGCGGTTGATGACCCAGGTCCGCCCGTCGAACCAGCGCAGGGTCACGTCGTCGGAGGTGAGCGCCACGTTGAGGCTCGGCTCGAGGGTGTCGAGGTCGATGGCGGTGACCCCGCCCCCCGAGCCGTACTGCTCGGTGGCCACCAGCACCCGGGCGTGGGGCGTGGCCGTGGCGTCGCCCGGGCCGCAGGGCCCGGCGTCCCAGGGCGCGCCGCCGTCGGCACCCGCGGCGTCATCGGAGCAGGCCGAGCCCAGGCCCACCACAGCCAGCGCCAACCCCAGCAGGGGGAGCCTCCGCAGACGCGTCCCGCGCCGACGGGTGGGGTCAGCGGCGGCGGCGGCAACGGGCAGGGAGTTGGGGAAGCAATGTCGACTCGTCATGCGATCCTCGTCGAGCTCCTCGTCGCGGGCGACACCGACTCAGCGCCGCCACACGGCGGTGAGGTAGAAGTGCCAGCCGGGCAGCGGAAAGCCGGCGTAGTCCATCAGGGGGCGGGGGATGCGCCCCAGCCCCGTGTACGCCGGGGCGTCCTGGTGCTCCACCCGCAGGTCCCCCACGTTGCGGAAGGTGGCCGTGAGGCTGAAGCCCGGGATCCAGGGCTTCATCACCAGCCCCACCTCGTGCAGGGTCCGCTGGGGCACCGGCAGAAACAAATTGGCCTCGTCGAGGTAGCTCTCGGAGACGTGGCGCACGCTCCAGTGCACGCCGGCGCCCCAGCGCCCCAGGCGCCAGACCAGATCCACCCGGCCGTTGAGCTCGTGCAGGGGCCGACCCGGCAGCCGGTTGCCCTCGAGCGCCGGCTGCCCCGAGCGGTTGCGGGTGTGCAAAAGCGTGTAGTTGGCCGTGAGCCGGGCGCGGAGCTGGCGGTGCAGCCGCAGCCACAGCCCCAGGCCGAGCTCGCCGCCCACCGTGGTGGCCCGCGAGATGTTCAACGCGGTGCTGGTGTGCGGCGAGTTGCGGATCCACTGGATGAGGTCCCGGGCGTCGCGGCCGAAAAACGCGGCCTCGAGCCGCACCCGCTCCAGCCAGCGCCACCGGCTCGCGCGCTCGCCGCCCGTCGCGGCGCCGCCGGCGGCCGACCGCGCGCCGTGGCCGCGGGCCGGCTTGTCGGGGGGTAACCGTTTGGGGGTAGGGTAGGAACGAAATCGCGCTGAACGGCAATCTGGCGCCTTTCCCTGCAGCGGCGCGAAGCGCGATGATTGGGGGTGAGCCCCGAAAAACCGCGCTTTTTCGGGGCGAGGGGGGCGAGGGGGGATGGGACATCCCCCCTCAACGTGTACGTCGCGCGAGGCGCTGCGCCCCGGCTCCACCAGGGAGATCACCACCCCCACGTCGCCCGACACGCCCGTCTCGGGCACGAGCTGGGGGTTGCCCACGGTGGTGCCCCGATCGCCGTAGAGCTCGAAGATGCTCGGGGGCCGGAAGTAGCGCCCCACGTTGCCCCGCAGCTCCAGCCACTTCAGGGGCCGGACCCGGACCCCGAAGCGGGGGCTCACGAACCAGTGAAAGGCGTCGGGCAGCGTCTTGCCGGCCGGGTCTTGCCCCCGGACCTCGTGCCACAGCAGGTCGGCCCGCACCACCGGGGTGAGGCTGAGCCGGTCGCGCCACAGCACCACGCGATCGCGCAGGGCGATCCCCAGCCGGTGCCGCCGCGAGGTGGGCAGCGCCCGACCCGGGTCCTGGCCCCGATAGTTTTCGAACCGGTACTCGGGGATCAGGCTCAGGATCTGCGGCGCGTGGGGCGCCCACGACAGCCGACCGAGAAACCCCGCCCCCACGCTGAGATCCTGCTGATCCTGGGTGCCGCTGGGGAACTCGCCCTCGGGGTCGGAGAACCGCTCCCAGGTAACCTGGGCGTTGGCCCGCGCCATGGCGGAGACCGACCGGTGGCCGAGGTTGCGCTTTTCCACCTTCAGGTCGAACACCTGGTGGACGCGCTTGCGGTTGGCAAAAAGCGCCTGCACCGCGCCCCCCCCGGGGACGCCCTTGTCTTTGAGCTGCAGGCTCTCGAGCAGCGTGATCCGCAACGTGCGGCTGGGCCGCCACTGCAGCCAGCCGAGCCCGGAGGCCACGAAGCTGCGGTTGTTTTCGCGGGTGAGCCACCGGTCGTCGGCGAGCTGATAGGGGGTGTCGTTGTCGGAAAAGAACCGGAAGTCGTTCTTCGCCCCCTGCAGCGCCAGGTTCACCGCGTAGCGCACGGCCCCGTGACGGGCCGCCCGCGATATCCCGAGCTGCCACAGGCCGAAGGAGCCCACCCCCAGGGTGAGCCGGGTGCGGGGCTTTTTGGGCGCCCGGCCCGGCACCAGGTTGATGGCGCCCCCGATGCCCTCGGAGCCGAGCTCCGCCGGCACGTAGCCCCGGAACACCTCGATGCGCGCCAGCGACAGCAGGGGAAACAGGCTGAGATCCAACAGCCCGCCGCGCCCGAGCGAAAGCGGGATCCCGTCGAGGAACACCCCCACCTGGGCCGCCGAGGAGCCCCGGATGAGCACCGCGGCGAAGTCGCCGTGGGTGCCGGTGCGGCGCACCTGCACCCCCACGGTGCGAGCCAGGTGCTCGGCCACCTGGCCGCCCTCGGCCGCGGCCTGGGGCGCGTCCACCGTGGTGGAAAAGGCGGTGTCCTCGGCCTGGGCGCTGCCCGGCTCGATGCGTCGATCGCGCACCTCCACCGGGCGCAGGTCCAACGGATCGGCTCCCGCCCGGCCCGCGGCGCCGCCGAGCAGCGCACAGAGGGTCACGCACAGCATCACGCACAGGGTCACGCACAGGGTCACGCAATGCACCGCGCCACGCAGCGCCCGCAAGCGCGCCAGCGCCTCGGTCCTGACCGCCCGGCCCGCGCGGGACTCCGCCGGTCGACGCGGTGGGAAAACGGTTCTATGTCGCGAGCGCGCGGGGTACATCCAGGGTCTTTTCCTGGGTCCCGTCGCGGCAGGGTGGGGGGGGGCGATGGCTCGGGGAAAACCGGATCGGCGCGCGATTCGGGGGCCACCGCTCCTCCACCCCGGAGGACGGGACCATCGCGCTCGGGCCGGTCTACTGGCTCCCGGATTGTCCGTCGGCAGCGCCTTCCCAGCGAGGCGACCCGGCGCTCGGCACAGCGCTCGATCCATCTCCTCGCCAGTGGCGTCGTCGCTGCCTTCGTACCCGGTTACAGTGGCGGGGGCCGCGCCGGTCTCTCACCGGCTTCCCAGGAGGGCGGCTCCCTGTCCGTCGGTGGCGTCGGCAGTCTGGTTCCGACGCCAGGATGGATGGGGAGCGCGGGCACTCCGCCCAGGCGCAACGTCTGGGCGAGTGCTTTAGCCCGACGCCCCGGGGGCTGTCAAGTGCCGCGGTTTTTTCCAGGGGGGCTGCGTCACATCGTGTGGGGGGGTGGTGTCAAAACGGCTCTCGCGCCCAGAGCAGATGGTGCTAGGCTGCAGCCATGTCGCGAACCCGACTCGATCACCGCGCGGCCCGTCGCCCCGGCTCGACGGGCTCGGAGCGGTACCCCGCGCGTTGGGCCCAGGCTTTGCGAAGACGTGTGACCGGACGCGTGACCGGACGCGTGACCGGACGCATGACCGGACGCGTGACCGGACGCATGACCGGACGCGTGACCGGACGCGTGACCGGACGCGTGACCGGACGCATGACCGGACGCGTGACCG
>CAYFWA010000208.1:0-1500 GCA_964346625.1 uncultured Myxococcales bacterium | reverse complement strand
GACGCGTGACGGTGGCGCTGGGCCTCGCGGCGCTGGTAACGGGCTGCGGCGCGAGCCCGGGCGACCCGCCGAAGCCGGACGGCGGGCGCGACGCCGACGCCTGCGTGGCCCCGGCGTGCATCGCCCACCCGGGGGAGCTCGCCGACGAGGTGGTGGAGGCGCCGGGCCAAAGCAACGCGGACTTCGGCGACGCCTCGCTCGCGGTCAACGGCGTGCGGGGCTGCGGCGACGGCTGCGGCAGCCTGGATGTGTTTTCCCTCGGCTACGCGGCCGGCGAGGACAACTACCTGGTGCTGCGCTGGAGCGGACGGCGGGTCACCGACGGCCCCGGCGCCGACCTCGTGGTCTTCGAAAACGCCTTCGACCGCGGCGGCGGGGACGTGTTCATGGACCTGCTGGTGGTGGCGGTGTCGCGCGACGGCACGAGCTGGGTGGAGTTTCCCCACGACTACCAGCACCCCGACGAGACGGTCTACGTCACCGACCCGGCGCGGTGGCCCGGCTTCGCCGGGCGCACGCCGGTGCGGCTGCACGAGGAGGAAAACCCCGTGGACCCCTTCGACCGCGAGGCGGCCGGCGGCGACGCCTTCGACCTGGCGGACCTGCCCGCCGGGGACGCCGAGGCGGACGCCATCCGGGCCGAGGGCTTCGTCTACCTGCGGCTCGAGACCGCCCCCTCGCGCGAAAACCCCGACACCGGCGCGCCCTACGTGCACGAGGGCATCTCCAACGGCGCCGACGTCGACGGCGTCTACGCCCGGTACGTGACCCCCGAGTGACCTCACTTTTTCGCGGCTCACTGATGCATTGACACCCGCGGCGCGGAGGGTATGGTCGCTCCCAGAACCACAGCGGAGCAATGGACATGGCAGACGGAATCAACAAGGCGATCCTGGTGGGCAACCTCGGCCAGGACCCGGAGCTGCGCTACACCGCCAGCGGCCAGGCGGTGTGTAACATGCGCCTCGCCACCTCGGAGAAGTGGAGCGGCCGCGACGGCGAGCTCAAGGAGCGCACCGAGTGGCACACGGTGGTGGCCTGGGGCAAGACCGCGGAGAGCTGCGACCGGTTTCTGAGCAAGGGCCGGCAGGTCTACGTGGAGGGCCGCATCCAGACGCGAAGCTGGGAGGACCGTGACGGCAACCCACGCAAGTCCACCGAGGTGGTGGCCACCAAGGTGCTGTTTCTGCAGGGCGGCAGCGGGGGCGGTGGTGGTGGGCGTGGCCGGGACGAGCCCCCGGGCCACGATGATCAGGACGCCCCGCCCCCAGAGGTGGGCGACGACGACATCCCGTTCTAGCCCTCGTTACGACGTACGGTACGGTACCGTACCGTACCGTACCGTACCGTACCGTACCATACCGTACCGTACCGTACCGTAACGCCTTCCCTTCCCCCCCCATCACGCCCCGGTCCGGTCCGCTCCAGGAACCGAGCGATCTAGTCTGAAGTTCCCGGACCACGATGGCGAGTTTCACCTTATGTTCCGCGGAGATGGTC
>CAYFWA010000207.1:5431-9621 GCA_964346625.1 uncultured Myxococcales bacterium | reverse complement strand
GGGCGCGCCGCCGCGCCGCCCCCCGCGCCCCCCCGCCGCCCCCCGCGCCGCCCCGCCGGCGCACCGCTGCGCCGCCGCGCCAAAGGAGAGCCGCTGGCATGAGCATGAAGCAATTCAACAAGATCCTGGTCTACGTCCCCACCGATCCGGGGGAGACGGATCCGGCCGTCGAGCGCGCGGCGCGCATGGCCCGCAACAGCGGGGCCGAGGTGACCGTGATGATGGTCATGGCGGAGGTAGACGAGGACCTCGGTAAATCCCTGAGCCTGGACCTCCGCCAGATCATCCGGGACCAGCTCGAGAGCCGGCTCGAAAAGATCGTGGCCCCCTTTCGGGAGGAGGGGCTCGCCTTCTCTGCCAGGCTGCTCGAGGGGTCGCGGGTGGTGACGCTGGCGCGGGAGGTGACGGCCGAGGGGTATCAGCTCCTGCTCAAGACCTCCCGGCCCGACGAGGACAACCACTGGAAGCGGTTCAGCTCCCTGGCCCAGCAGCTCACCCACAAGGTCCCCTGCGCGGTGTGGATCCAGCAACCCGATGCCACGGGGCCGGTCGAGCGCGTGCTGGCGGCGGTGGAGCCGGATCCCGATCCGGAGCGCAATCAGCTCAACCATCGGATCCTGGAGTTGGCCCACGCCGCCGCGGAGTGCGACGGCGCCGAGCTGCATCTCCTGCACGTCTGGCACGCCTACGGTGAAGCGGTGCTGCACGCCCGGCTCTCCGACGCGGAGGTGAGGGCCTACACCGAGGCCACCCGGGTGCAGGCCGAAGAGCGGCTCGAGACGCTGTGCGAGCAGGCGGTCCCTCCGGAGGCCGGCGCCCAGTGTCACCTGCGCAAGGGCGATCCCGGCCGGTCCATCCCCCGGTTCGCCGAAGAGCTCGGCGTGGATCTGCTGGTCATGGGGACCGTGGCGCGCAGCGGGGTCTCGGGCCTGTTGATGGGCAACACGGCAGAAAAGACCATCCGCCGCCTCGAGTGCTCCCTGCTCACCGTCAAGCCCGATGAGTTCGTCTCCCCCGTGAAGTAGGATCTCGCCCCACGGCAGCGCGTGCGCTCGCCCCCACGGTGGAGCGTGCGATGGCAGCGAAAAGTCCCTGGGAAAGTCCCTGGGAAAGTCCCTGAGAAAGTCCCTGAGAAAGACCCTGGGAAAGTCCCTGGAAAAGTCCCTGGGAAAGTCCCTGAGAAAGCCCCTTGTTGAAGCTCACGCCACCGGCAGGATCTCGAAGCGGACTCCCCCCCGGTCCACCGTGAGCCGACCCACGCTGCGGTGCGGGGCGTGGCGGGCCTCGGTGGCGGAGCCCGGGTTGAGGATGCGCACGCCCAGCAGCACGTCGTCCACCGGCCGGTGGGTGTGACCGTGGATGATCACCGGCGGGGGATCCTCTTCGCCTTGGGCGAAGGCGGCCACCACGCGCTGCTCGATGCCCGCCGGGGCGCCGCCGCCGTGGATGAGCCCGATGGACAGGCCCCCCACGGTCACCAGGCGGCGCCGCGGCAGCCGGGCCAGCTCCGGCGCGAAGTCCATGTTCCCCCGCACGGCCTCCACGTGCCACCGCTCGGACAGGGCGTCCAGCACGGAGCCGGAGACCACGTCCCCGGCGTGCAGCAGGCGCTGGCAATCCTTGAAATGATCCTCACACAGGCGCAACAGCTCCGGGGTCGGCCCGGACAGGTGGGTGTCGCTCAGGACCCCGACGGTCTCGGCGGATTCGCTCATATCGAACAGTATAGGCTGGAATGTGACGGAGCGCCGCTGAGGTCCCCGCCGCAACAGGGGCTACGGAGCTGGGGGGCTGGGGGGGCTACTGGTCTTCCTTCGGCTCCTCGTCGGCTGGCGCCGACTCGGCCTCGGGAGCGGCATCGGCCTCGGGAGCCGACTCGGCCTCGGGAGCCGACTCGGCCTCGGGAGCCGACTCGGCCTCGGGAGCGGCATCGGCCTCGGGAGCGGCATCGGCCTCGGGAGCTGGCTCTGAGGCACTGGAGGCCGCGGCCTGGGCCGCCTGCTCGTCCTCGGGGGTGAGCCCGGCCAGCTTCTCCTTGAACACGTCGCCCAAGGTGGCGCCGGCGGTCTTGGTGCCGCCCTTGAAGCCCTGCACCTCGGCCATCTCCTCGGAGCGCATGGCGGTCTTGATGGACAGGCCCAGCCGACGATCGTGGGGATCCACCGCGATGACCTCGGCCTTGACCTTGTCGCCGGGCTTGAACAGCGCCTTGGGATCCTCGACGTGGTCCTCGCTGATCTCGGAGATGTGCACCAAGCCCTCGACGCCCTTCTCGAGCTCCACCAGCAGCCCGAAGTCCAGCACCTTCGTCACGGTGCACTCCTGGATCTTGCCGGGCGGGTAGTCGATGGGGATGCGGTTCCAGGGATCGTCCACCGTCTGCTTGATGCCGAGGCTGATCTTGGGCTTGTCGGCGTCGAACTCGATGTTGAGCACCACGGCGTCCACCTCGTCGCCCTTCTTGAAGAGCTCGGAGGGGTGACGCACGCGGTGGGTCCAGGACAGATCGGAGATGTGCACCAAGCCGTCGATGCCGTCCTCGATCTCCACGAAGATGCCGAAGTCGGCGATGTTGCGAACACGACCGTGGACCTGGGTGCCCTCGGGGTACTTGTCGCGCAGGGCGTCGTAGGGGTTCGGCTCGAGCTGCTTCATCCCGAGGCTGATGCGGTTGCTCTTGGCGTCGATGTCCAGCACCACCGCCTCGAGGGTGTCGCCCACGGCCACCACCTTGGAGGGGTGCTTCACCCGCCGGGTCCAGCTCATCTCGGAGACGTGGATCAGGCCCTCGATGCCCTCCTCGAGCTCCACGAAGGCGCCGTAGTCCTTGAGGCTGACCACCTTGCCCTTGACCACCGTGCCGGGCACGTAGCGCTCCTCGGCTCGCAGCCAGGGGTCCTCGCTGATCTGTTTGAGGCCCAGGCTCACCCGCTCGGTCTCCGGGTTGTACTTGAGCACCATCACCCGCACCTGATCCCCCACCTGGAACAGCTCGGAGGGGTGGTTGACCCGCCCCCAGCTCATGTCGGTGATGTGGAGCAAGCCGTCGATGCCGCCGAGGTCGATGAAGGCCCCGTACTCGGTGAGGTTCTTGACGATCCCCTCGACGATCTGGTTTTCCTTGAGCTTCTCGAGGGTGTTGGCCTTGAGCTCGGCCCGCTCGCGCTCGAGCAGGACGCGCCGCGACAGCACGATGTTGCCGCGCTTCTTGTTGAACTTGATCACCTTGAACTTGAAGTTCTTGCCGATGAAGGAGTCCAGGTTGCGCACGGGGCGCAGGTCCACCTGGCTGCCGGGCAAGAAGGCCTTCACGCCCCCGCGGATGGTCACCGACAGCCCGCCCTTGACGCGCTGGCTGATGGTCCCCTCGATGAGCTCGTCGGCCTCACAGGCCACGCTGATCTCGTCCCACACCTTGAGACGGTCGGCCTTCTCCTTGGACAGCACCACCAGGCCATCCTGGTTTTCGCGGCTGACCAGCAGGACGTCGATCTCGTCGCCCGCCTCCACCTCCGGTTTTCCCTCGGCTCCAATGAACTCCTGCAGGGGGATCTCCCCTTCGGACTTGTAGCCGATGTCCACCACCACGTTCTCGTCTCCAACCTGGATCACGCGGCCCGGGACAATCTCCCCCTCGTTGAACTCCCTGTTGAGTGTCGCCTCGAAGAGCTTGGCGAACTCGTCGTCGGCCCCCGTGCCCGACGAGCTGTTGGTGGTCAAATCCGAAGCCATTAGTGTTTCTTCCTCCTTGATGGGCTCCCGGACGCGCTCAACCTGCGATTTTCTTGTAATTTCAGCAAATTGGCCTCATTGCGTCCGAGGCGGGATGCAAGATACGGTCTTCTGGCCCGAAAGTCAACCTGAAATGCCGAAATTTCGGAGGGGAAAAGACCGTCCCACCGCCGGTTTCCTGGGGCCCGACGCTCGAGGCCCTATTGCCTTTTCTCACTGGAATTAGAGGCTTTTCAGCTCACTGCGGAGGTTGGCTACCTCTTCCTCGAGCGCCTCGATCTCCAGGAGCTGATGGGGCCGAACCGAGTGCGCGGGCAGGGACTTCTCCCGCTCGGCGACCTCCTGCTCGAGGCGCTGTAGCCGCTCGGTGAGCTCCCGGCGTCTGTCCCCCGCGTCCTCATCATCCGCTTCGGGCTCCGCTTCGGGCTCCGCTTCGGGCTCCGCTTCGGGCTCCGCTT
>CAYFWA010000207.1:3419-5331 GCA_964346625.1 uncultured Myxococcales bacterium | reverse complement strand
GCTTCGGGCTCCGCTTCGGGCTCCGCTTCGGGCTCCGCTTCGGGCTCCGCTTCGGGCTCCGCTTCGGCAAGTCCGTCGGGATCCCCATCTGCTCCCCCGACCAAGATGGCGCGGCCCTCCAGTGCACGCTGGACTTCCTCGGCCATGCGCTGGATCACCTGCGCGAGGCTCAGATCGGTGGAGTCCACCACCACGGCGTCGGCCGCCCGCCGCAGCGGAGACGCCTCGCGCTCCCGATCCTGCCGGTCGCGCTGGCGCTGCTCTGCCAGCACCTCCGACAGGGAGGGTGAGTCTGGTTGGTGCCGCAGCTCTTCCCAGCGCCGGCGCGCCCGCTCCTCGTCCGACGCCGTGAGGTATAGCTTCAACAGGGCATCGGGGAACACGGTGGTGCCCATGTCCCGCCCTTCGGCCACCACCAGCCCCTCGGAGCCGAGCCGGCGCTGCAGCCCCTGCAGCGCCTGCCGCACCTCGGGGTGGCGCGAGACCCGGGAGGCCCCCCGGCTGATGTCGGGGTGCCGGATCGCGGCGGTGACGTCCTCGCCCCCCAGCCACACGCCCTGGGGGTCGCGCTGGGAATCGAAGCGCAGCGGCAGCGCCTCGGCCAGGGGCCCCAGCGCCGCCCCGTCTTCCCAGCTCACGCCCTGGCGGCGAGCCTGCAGCGCCACGGCGCGGTAGATGGCCCCGGTGTCCAGCCGCACGGCGCCCAGCCGCTTGGCCAGGCCCTGGGCGGCGGTGGACTTGCCCGCGCCGGCGGGGCCGTCCACGGCGATGACACCCCGACGCGCCGGGGCTGGGCAATCGGACGTCGTAGCCTCGGAGGAGCCGGGGGGATGGGATTCGTGGTCGCTCATGGAAGCCGAAGATGCCCCCCCCCGGACCGGGGCGTCAAGCGGTGCATCCGCTTGCGTCGACGGATCCCCGGTTGGCGTGTATGGTAGTGACCGCCATGGAGATCTCCAGCCGCCGGGAAAAGCCCCTGCCGAGCCTCACCGCGGGCCTGGTCATCGGCGCCCTGGGGGTGAACGTCTGGGCGCTGCTGCTGCTCGTGCCGGTGCTGCACGCCATGACCACCGGCGCGCTGCGCAGCGCCCTGCCCCTGGTGCTGCTGTTCGCGCCCCTGCCAGTGCTCGCCTGGGGCGTGTTCCGGTTGAGCCGGGTGTCCCTGCTGGCGCTGTACCCCATCTCCCTGGCCGTGCTCAACGCCGCCTTCCGCGGCCCCACCGGCCGTGGCATCTTCACCGTGTGGACCTTCGGGCTGGCGGCGCTGTCGCTGTTCGGGTTCCTGGTGGGCGTCACCGCGGTGCTGGAGGTCCAGGCGCGCCGCGATCACGCGGTGTCGAGCCGGCGCTTGCCCCTGCCGCCGCTGTCATCCAAGTGGCGACGCCGGCGCCGGGTCTACGCCGGGCTCGCCCTGTTCGCGGCGCTGATCCCGCTGTCGCTGATCTACACGGTGGTCTTTCACGCCTCCACGGCGGAGCGGCTGCGGGCGGAGTACGGCGCCGGAGCCGAGGAGATGCAGACCCTGATCGTCACCGCCGCCCTCGGATTGTGGTTGTGGCTGTTTCACACCTTCTTCATGGTCCCCCTGGAGCGCCACCGCCGGGGGGACGCCGACGTGCGCCGGGAGCTGCAGGCGCTGGATCGACGCAGCCGCGGTCGCCCCAGCCAGAGCTTCTACGTCCTGGTGGCCGCAGCCCTGCTTCTGATGGGGCTTCTTTTATGGCTGCGTCGGAGCTATGGTTGAATAGGTGTGGGTGAGAGGTGTGGGTGAGAGGTGTGGGTGAGAGGTGTGGGTGAGAGGTGTGGGTGAGAGGTGTGGGTGAGCTGGGGAGGGTCTTCACGGTGCCCCCCCGCCGGCCCTGGTTGACCCGTTGATGACCCGTTGATGACCCGTTGATGACCCGTTGATGAC
>CAYFWA010000207.1:1929-3319 GCA_964346625.1 uncultured Myxococcales bacterium | reverse complement strand
TGACCCGTTGATGACCCGTTGATGACCCGTTGATGACCCGTTGATGACATGCAGGTGATATGAAGCGTTACTTTTTCGAAGCTCTCTCCTTCGTGCTGCTGGCGGGGAGCATCGTGTTCTTCCACCAGACGGTCTCCTATCTTTCGAAGCGGGACTACATCGCCTCGCTCATCCTGATGCTCATCGGGCTCTCGGTGATGCGGGTGGGCAGCGAGATGGCGCGACTCGCGCTCATCGATCGCCGTTGATGCGGAGAACCGGTTTGCCCTCGATTCCCCCCAACGCGCCGAGACCGCGTCCCCCCCGGCGCCGTCCTCGGCTGGTCACGACGGCCGCGCGGGTCTCCTTGGGGCTGATCTGCGCCGGGCTGTGCGCTTCCGCCTGCGAGGAGAAGCGCCCGAGCGTGTGCCCGCGCTACGTGCAGCAACGCCACTTGTCCACCACCGCCGAGAACCCACCGGTGGCGAAGGTCAACGGCCACCCCATCCCCGCCGCCGCGGTGGCGCGGCGCGCCCGGGAGGCCGGCCTCTCTCCCCGCGAGGCCCTGGAGCAGCTCATCGACGAGGAGCTGCTGGTGCAGGAGGCGGAGCGACTGGGCATCCACCGCGAGCCCGACGTGGTGATCGAGGGCAAGCAGGCCGCGATCTACGCCTACCTGCGCCAGGGGTTCGAGCAGGACTACACCCGGGAGGACATCCCCGAGGCCAAGCTCCGCGAGTTCTACCGGGCCAACTCCCGCAAGAAGTTCCAGCGCCCCGAGCTGCGTCGCTTCGCGCACTTGTTCGTCAAGCGCCCGTTGATGCGCCGCGGGCGGCAGCTCATTCTCCACGGCCCCAAGGACCGGGCGCTTCGCAAGAAGATGGAGGCCCTGCGCCAGGTGGTGCGCGAGGAGAACCCGCAGACCACGCTGGCCTTCAACCTGCTGTCCCGCAGCCCGGCGGGGAAGGCC
This sequence comes from uncultured Myxococcales bacterium, assembly GCA_964346625.1. Lineage (GTDB taxonomy): Bacteria > Myxococcota_A > Polyangia > HGW-17 > JAJRWW01 > CAYFWA01. The sequence goes on along the minus strand of CAYFWA010000207.1, from coordinate 2,370 downwards.
GCCGGGGTATCTGCCGAGAGCGGGCTCGGCGCGAGGGACAACTTTCGCAAGCGCTTCGCCAAGGTCCTGTTCGCCCTGCCCGAGCCCGGCGCCATCAGCGACGTGTTCGCCACGAAGAGCTGGTATCACATCGTGTACCTCATCGAGATCGTCCCCGGCACCGACGTGTCCTTTGCGCAGGCCCGCCCCGAGATCATCGAGCGGCTGTGGCCCCACCTCCGCAAGCAGGCGTTTCACGAGCGGCTCGAGCAGCTCCGCGACAAGTGCCGCGTGGTGACCCGCCCCGAGCACCTCCCGGTGAGCCCGCTGTCCGCGGGCGACGCCCCGGGGGTGGGCGCCCCGCCGACCACGGAGCGCGCCCCCGCGCGCCAGCCTCGCGAGGCCATGGGGAACCGCGTCCGGCCTCGCGAGGCCACGGGGAACCGCGTCCGGCCTCGCGAG
>CAYFWA010000207.1:0-1829 GCA_964346625.1 uncultured Myxococcales bacterium | reverse complement strand
GGGGAACCGCGTCCGGCCTCGCGAGGCCACGGGGAACCGCGTCCGGCCTCGCGAGACTACGGGAAACCGCGCCCGGCCTCGCCCAGAGCCCCAACCGCGATAGCGCTGCCATGCCCTCGCTGTTCGGTGAATTCCTCTGTGAGCTGGTGGGCACCGTCCCGGGGGCCCTGGGAGCGGTGTTTCTGGACTGGGAGGGGGAGGCGGTGGACCAGTTCTCACACATCCCCCTGATGGACATCCTGCTGTTGGGGGCGCACTGGGGGGTGGTGCTCCGCATCGTCCAGGGTTTTCTGGGCAAGCACCAGCTCGGCGAGCCCCGGCTCATCATCCTCAACGGCGAGAAGCACGACATCATCATCCGCACCATCACCGACGAGTACTGCGTGGTGCTCGCCATGCGCTCGGGCACCAACCTGGCGCGCGCCCTCACCGCCGTCGACCGGGTCACCGACAAGATCTGGGAGGAGATGTAGGGCGGCCCCCCGCAAGGAGCGCCCTCATCGGGAAGGTGGCGCCTCCCTGGACGAGCGCCGGGGCGCCGCCCGCCGGGGCGTCACCCGCCGGCGCGCGCAGGGGACGTTGACCTGCTCGGCCTTCCACTGCTGGTAGGCCCGGATCAGGGCCTTGCCGAGCTGGCGGCCCACCACGTGAGCGCCCGCGGGCCGCAGATGGGTGAGGTCGGGCCAGATGAGCGGCGGGCGGGCGCGGTGCCAGCGGCCCGCCCCGCCCTTGCCTCCCATGGCCGCCCGGGCAGACCAGAAAGCGCAGCCGTGGCGCAGGGCCTCCTCCCGCTGGACCCGCACGATGTCCGCGACCACCGGCCGCGAGGGCTTGCTCCAGCGCCGGCGAAACCCGCGATCCACCGGCCCCACCACCAGGCAGGACAGCCGGGAGCGCAGCGACTGCAGGCGCGACAGCACCGCCCGCATGCCCTTGCGGTACCACGGCTCGGGCAGCCGCCGGAGGTCGGAGATGTTGGCCCCGTACTGAAACACCACCAGGGCGGGGCCCCGCTGCGCGAGCTGCTTGCGCCAGTGCTTGGCGCGGATGCGGGCGAGGGTCCAGAAGCGGGCCCCGGTGAGACCCAGGCCATCCCACACCACCGCGGGCCCCTTGCGCTCCAGGGCCACCCCGTAGAGCCGCACGCCGCCCCCCCCGCCCAGCGAGACCTCGAGCCGCGCGGTCCCCGCCGGCAGATCGACCCGCTGATGGCCGGGTCTCCCCCGCGGCCCCCGGGTGCTCACCCGGCCCAGCTCCTTGCCCCCGTGCTCCACCTTCAGCCAACCCCCGCGCGGGTGCTTTTCGAAATACACGTGGAGCTGCGAGGCGCGCCCCCCCACCTTACCCTCTCGCTTCAGGTAAAACCGCACCCAGGCCCCCGTAGCCCAGGTGCGGGTCTGGCCACCACCGTAACCGTAGCGCCGGGTCTTGAGGTAGTTGCTCTGAATGGTGGGCCGTCGCCAGTAGCGGGACTTGCGGATCTTGACCCCGGCGCGGTGATACCAGCGCGAGGGTGGCACCAGCAGCATGTACCCGTGGCCGCCGTCGCCGAAGCGCCGCTGCATCACCTGGCGCACCGCCGAGGTGACCCGATCCCCGGCGATGATGGAGTCGCCGTAGTGGGCCACCCGCACCTTGGGGCGGGCGTCGCCAGAGGCGTCGCCAGAGGCGTCGCCAGAGGCGTCGCCAGAGGCGTCGCCAGAGGCCCCGCCTGCTTCCCCTCCGGACGAGAGGCAGGCCAGCTCCCGGAAAAAATGGTCCAATCCCTTGTTGCCCGGGTCCTCGATGTCCACGTCCACCACCAGCGGGGTTGGGCGGGCGCGAGGCCG
>CAYFWA010000206.1:8508-9629 GCA_964346625.1 uncultured Myxococcales bacterium | reverse complement strand
CCGGCTCCGGCTCCGGCTCCGGCTCCGGCTCCGGCTCCGGCTCCGGCTCCGGCTCTGCCCTGCGGCCGCACGCGGGCAGCGACGCCGTGCTGACCCGGCAGGGCGCGGTGCTGGGTAGTCCCCTGTACCTGTCGCCCGAGCAGGCCCAGGGCGAGCCGGTGGATCACCGCTCGGACATCTACTCGCTGGGGGCTACCCTCTTTCACTTGGTGGCCGGTCGCCCGGTGTTCGAGGCCAAGACGGCCGGCGCGGTGATCGGCATGCACCTGGGCGCGCCCGCCCCGGCCCTGGGCAAGGCAGTGCCCGAAGCCCGGGTACCGCCGCGGCTCGAGCGCATCCTCGCGCGCATGCTGGCCAAGGATCCGGCCGAGCGGTTCCAGCGCTGGGACGATCTGCTCGACGCCCTCACCGAAGCCCGCCCCCAGGCCCAGGCCAAGGCCGGCTTCGTGGTGCGAGGTATCGCCTACCTCATCGACCTCGGCCTGCTGGCCGCGCCCCTCGCCCTGTTCCGCTGGGCCGGCGTGGTCATGGCGGCGGTGTACTTCGTGCTGTGCTGGTGGCTTTGGGACGGGCGCACCGTGGGCAAGTGGCTGTTTCGGCTTCGCGTGCGAACCGAGGACAACGAGCGGCTGGGGCTGGGCCGAGCGGTGCTGCGCCTCGTGTGCCAGTACTGGGGGTATCTGGCGCTGTCGGTCTGGGGGATCCTCACCTACCTCCTGTTTGGCAAACGGCAGCTATCGCTCAGTGATCCCGAGGTGGAGCCCAAGTGGCTGGCGGTGGTGATGATCGTGATCATGTCCCTCACCGCGGCCGTGTACGTCCTGGGCTTTTTATGGGCAGCCTTTCGGCGCCACAAGCGCGCCTGGCACGACCTGATGAGCCGCACGCGGGTGGTCTACGATCTGCCGGGCGCCGGCCCGGCCACCGCGTCGCGGGCTGCGGCCTCGGCCTGGGGCTCGGGGAGCCAGGGGACCGGGTCCGGGTCCGGCTCCGGTCCCGGCTCCGGTCCCGGCTCCGGTCCCGGCTCCGGCGTCGGTTCCGGCGCCGGCTCTGGCGCTGTTTCTGGCTCCAATGCCACAGCGGGCGGTGTAGGAAACCAGCGAGGAGGGTGAAATGCGGAG
>CAYFWA010000206.1:0-8408 GCA_964346625.1 uncultured Myxococcales bacterium | reverse complement strand
GAGAACCCGGAGAACCCGGAGAACCCGGAGAACCCGGAGAACCCGGAGAACCCGGAGAACCCGGCCGAGGACGGCCTCGGGTGCGCGCGCGTCCGCGTTCGCGGGCGCGCTCGCTGGGGCGCTGGGCCTGCTACTGCTGGTCGGCGGGGCGCCGGCCGCGCGGGCGGCGCTGTACGAGGTGGGCCCCGGCCAGAGCTACACCGCCATCAACGACGTGCCCTGGGAGAGCCTGGCGGCGGGGGACGAGGTGCGGATCCATCACCGCGCCACGCCCTACGCCGAGAAGTTCGTGGTGTGCGTGGCCGGGACCCAGGCCCAGCCCGTGGTGATCCGCGGGGTGCCGGGGTCCGGAGGCGCGTTGCCGGTGATCACCGGCCAGGACGCCACCACGCGGCCCGAGACCAACTACTGGAACGAGCCCCGCGGGGTCATCAAGATCGGGGGCGCCAACAGCCCGGCCTGCGACGTGGCCACCTGGGTGGTGCTCGAAAACCTGGAGATCCGCTCGGGCCGGCCGCCCTACTCCTTCACCGGCCGGGACGGGCTCACCGGCTACCCGGACAACGCCGCCGCGGTCTACGTGGAGCGGGCCCAGCACCTGGTGCTGCGCAACCTGGTGCTGCACGACTCGGGCAACGGTCTTTTCGTGGCCGCGGCTTCCGGGGAGACCCAGGACATCCTGGTGCAGGGCTGCCACCTCTTCGACAACGGCAACGTGGGCAGCTTCTACGAGCACAACAGCTACACCGCGGCCCGGGGCATCACCTTCGAGGGGAACCACTACGGGCCGCTTCGTGCCGGCTGTGACGGCAACAATCTCAAGGACCGCTCCGCCGGCCTGGTGGTGCGCTACAACCTCATCGAGGGGGGCAACCGCCAGCTCGATCTGGTGGACGCCGAGGACACGGCGGTGATCCAGAACGACCCGCGCTACGGCGAGACCTTCGTCTACGGCAACGTGCTGGTGGAGCCCGATGGCGCCGGCAACAGCCAGATCGTCCACTACGGGGGCGACAGCGGCAACACCGCCATCTACCGCAAGGGCACGCTGTATTTCCATCACAACACCGTGGTGTCCACCCGCAGCGGCAACACCACCTTGTTTCGGCTCTCCACCAACGACGAGGCCGCGGACTGCCGAAACAACCTGTTCTGGGTCACCGCCGGGGGCAGCGCCCTGGCCCTGCTCAACAGCGACGGCACCTTGGCGCTGAGCCACAACTGGCTGGTCACCGGGTACGTGGACGCCCATGGCACCCTGGGCGGTACCGTCCAGGACGACGGCTCCAACCTCACGGGCAGCGATCCCGGCTTCGTGGACGAGGCGGCGGGCGACTTCCACCTGGCCGCCGGCTCCCCCTGCCTGGGCGCCGGCGGCGCCCTGGCCGCCGCCGCCGTTCCCGACCACGAGGTCACCCTGCAGTATCTCGACCCCCGCGGCACCGAGGCCCGCCCCTCGGACCCCCCGCCGGACCTCGGCGCCTTCGAGCGCTGCACCTCGGGCACCTGCAACCCGGTGGACCCCGACGCCGGCGTGGACCCCGACGCGGGGCCCAACGCCGACGCTGGCCCCAACGCCGACGCTGGCCCCGGCTTCGACGCCGACGCTGGCCCCGGCTCCGACGCCAGCGCCGACTCCGACGCCAGCGCCGACTCCGACGCCAGCGCCGCCCCCGACGGCGGCTCCACCAACGGCACCGGCACCGGCGACGGCTGCGGCTGCCAAAGCGGCGCCCCGTCCCCGTCGAACGGCCGCTCCAGCGCCGACCACCCCGGCCCCGGCCTGCCGCTGGTTCCCCTGCTCGTGCTGTCGACGCTGGTCGTTCTGTGCCGGCGCTCACACCTGCGTTACCGCCTTCTTCGATACTCTCCCACTTGAAACCTGGACGTACACGTTCAGGCGGGGTATAAGTCCCATCCCCCCATGCCTCGGAAAAGAGCGGTTTTTCGGGGCTCGCCCCCAATCATCTAAGGCTTCGCGCCTCTGCTGGGAAGTGCGCCAATTCGCCTTTTCGCGCAACTTCGGTCCTACGTGACACCTGAAGGGTTACCCCTGGACGGTTACCAACATTAGAGGATTCAGTCACACCTGCGATGGGTCTCCGATGTTAGAATATCGTTATGATTTTCAGCGATTCTTGGCGGTTGGCTGATTGAGCGGGCTTGGATTGGAAGGAGTGCTTTCGGCGCTGGGGCGGGGGGGGCGAGCGGGTCATAAAGCATATGGGAACAGCCGGTTTTGCGTGCTATAGTCCAGCAAGTCGCGGTGGAGCCTACTTGTCCCGCTCGAAAGCGCGTTCAGGCGCGGAAGGGAGTCTTGGATGTCCAAGAATCCAAAGAGAGAACAAACCTCCCCGGAGAGGGCTAACAACCAGCAGCCTTCGTCGGAAGAGAAAGGGGAGGGGGGCGAGCATCGCCATCTCGAGTTTCATTACCTCAAGAATAGCAACTACCGAACCATCCGAATTGATGGTGCCATGGGCGGTGTGCTACCGACGGGAAACATTTCGGTGACGTTCTGGAGTGAGCGACTTCCTATTCCACGTGTAGTCGTCCACGAGGTGACGACAGAGGGGACCCTTGGTGATCCGATTCCGGAAAAGCAAGAAGGGAAACAGGGTGTCATTCGAGAAATCGAAGTTGCAACCGTGTTGGATCCAATTGTAGCACTTCAGATTAGCCAATGGCTTAAAGAAAAAGCGGAGGACGCGATACGACGTCTTTCCGATGGGCAAGAAAATACCGCACCGAAGGAGGATAGGGATGAGGGGTGACGCTGGCACGAACTACGCTTTCATTCCGGATGGGACAGTTCCTACTCCGTCGACCACTAAACATCGGGCAACCTATGGAGGTCTGTTCGAGCACCGATACGGTAGTAATGACAGCTCCGCTAGGGTGGCCTTCGGCGCGCCGTTTTCTCAATTAAGTATTCGCCGGGCGCTCTATCAAAAAAATAAAATGGCTAGACCGAGAATGACACCTGGATCGCTGGGGGTAACCGAGCTTCAACCTGGTTCTACTCGGAGCGAAGCTCTCGCTCGGTTTGCAATCAGCGCTTCGGCCAAGGCCCTTACGCGAATTGAGGGCGTCGACGATGATAGGCCTTCTGAAGCATTGATTGCTGCGCGCGATTACCTGACAAGAGGGAGAGCAGGATCGAAGGAAAAGGTAATCACCGCTGCGGAAAGAGCCGCGAAGGCGGCAAGCAGAATCCAACGGAGGATGGGTGTCCAGCCGTGGTCACGGGCATTCAATGTCGCACTCGCCTGTTCTTCGGCTGCGAGGTGTGCCGCTGCACTGGACAACGATAGACGGGCTCTACAACTGTGGAATGAGTGTATGCGATTCATTGAGCTCGCATCGGAGTATCATCCGCCCAGATTGTCTCGGCGGGCGTAATAGGCATCGAGGACGCCGGCTTGCCGTCGCCCAGGCGAGTGCGACTTCGAAGGGGCGAGCTCAAGGTAGCAGTACAACTCGCTTATCCCTTTGACATGAATGATGACGAAAGGGGCTTTGCTACTGATATACTCAGTGCAAGGGCAAACTACCAAGTCTGGCGACCCAGTAAGGAAGCGTTTGCTGGCGATTTCATTATTGTAGACATGAGTGTCCCAAATCGGCATTTGGGACAGCCTACTAAGAGAACATACCGGCGCAAAGTATTTGTCATCGAACTGAAGACTGGCGGCGGCGCCGCAGGTTTTCAAATCTCGCGTGTCGAGGATGCACTATTGCAGTTGGGATTTGATGACGAACAGTACGAGTTCATCACAGATACGCCAACCGATCCTAACGTTCTACGGAGACTTTTGAGGATTGAATGATTGAATGATTTCGCGTGAGCTCTTTTTTCTGTCACGCGCAATAGGGCATGACATACGTTCGAATTTTTCGGTGGTTGGCGTTACGCTATCGTTAGGCTAGGGCTCGCCCTGGACGCCTACCGCGACGTTGGCGTCACCGACTACCACCTGGATCTGCCCTGGGAAACCGATGGCCTGGTGCTCTATCCGCACTTCGGCGAGCGCATCGTGCCGGGCTGGTTCGACAAGCGGCTGCGCTGGCGGCGTGGCGATCCGGAGCGGCTGCGGCGCGTGGTGCTGCTGGCCCCGTCGGCCGAGCACCTGGCGCGCCTGCCCCACGGCCGGCTGCCCGACCGCAGGGACTTCGAGCGCTTCGCCGGGGACGACGCCGGCCGGGAGGCCTGCTGGCGCCGGGCCATGGACGCTAGCCGCCGCCTGGGCGACGAGCTGCTCGAGCGCGTGGAGCGCGGCCGGTGGGACGAGGTCGTGCAGCCGGTTTGAGCCGGGGTCTGAGGAGCCTGGTTTGGGGTGCCTCGTACCCCTGCTCGCCAGTTATTCCGAGGGGGACACCGGCTCCGGTTCGGTGCCGCGCGGGGCGCGGCCGTGGCGTAGGTACAGGAGCACGGTGCAGACCCCGCCGATGGAAAGCAGGATGGCGCCCTGGGTGGAGCGCAGCAGCAGGAGGCTGCCGAGGCCGAAGCCGAGGCCGAACACGGCGCCGAGGCCCGACAGGAAGTCGAGGCCGATCCAGGGGGTGAGCACCCGGTCGGGGGAAGGGCCCTGGCCGGTGGCGGGGCGCCAGCGGCCGCCGGGGCGGACGCGGCCGTGGAAGCGGCGCAGGTGGTCGGGGGCCACCGGGCGGGTGAGCAGGGTCACGGTGAGCCAGCAGGCCACGGTGGCCGGGACCAGGATCAAGGCCTTGACGTGGACGGGCAGATCCCAGGCCGGCAGGATCAACGCGATGACCAGGGACGAGGCGAGGGCGGACAGCTCGGACCAGGCGTTGATGCGCCACCAGAACCAGCGCAGGATCAGCACGGGGCCGAGGCCGGCGCCCAGGGACCAGACGAACTCCCAGGCCCCGGAGATGGAGCCGACGAAGCGTGAGGCCACCGCAGCCAGGGCCATGAGGGCGGCGGTGGCCAGCCGGGCTACCAGCAGGTAGTGGCGCTCGTCGCGGTGGGGCGCGGCGTGACGGCGGTACAGGTCCCCCACCAGGTAGGAGGCGCCCCAGTTCAGGTGGGTGTCGATGGTGGACATGAAGGCCGCCAGGAAGGCGGCCACCACCACACCCCGCAGGCCCACCGGGAGCACCTCCCGCATCATCATGGGGTAGGCTGCCCGCTGGTGGGTGTCGGCCGGGAGCTCGGGGATGAGCACCAGGGACGCCACTGCCACCAGGATCCAGGGCCAGGCCCGCACGGCGTAGTGCATGAGGTTGAACCAGAAGGCCGCCCACAGGGCGTGGCGCTCGTCGCGGGTGGAGGCGGAGCGCTGCATCAGGGCGCCGCCGCCGTCGGCGTTGTGGTTGGCCCACCACATCACGCTCACCAGCACCAGGAAGTGGGTGCGGGGCTCGAACAGCCAGCGCGGCTCGCGCAGGGCCGGATCATCGGAGGCGGCGAAAGACGGCACCAGGCGCAGGGTGTTGCCGTCGGGGTCGGCCGCGCGGATCTGCTCGAGCAGGGGCGCGAGGCCGCCGGCCTGATCCACCGCCACCACGGCGAAGCCGATGGTGCCCCCCAAAGCCAGGGCGAACTGGGCCAGATCCGTCACCACCACCCCCCACAGGCCAGACAGGCCGGCATACAGCAGCGCGAGCAGGCACAGCCCGGTGATCGACCAGAGGGGATCGATGCCCAGCATCCAGCGGATCACCTCGCTCATGGCGGCGATCACCCACCCCATCACCAGCACGTTGTAGGGCACCGCGAACAGGAAGGCCTTGGTGGCGCGCAGGGCCGCGGCGGAGCGGCCGTCGTAGCGCAGCTCCGACAGCTCCGCGTCGGTCATCACGCCGGCCCGGCGCCACAGCCGGGAGAAAAGAAAGACGCCGAGGACGTGAAACAGCGCCATGGCCCACCAGAACCAGTTGCGCCAGATGCCTCCGGCGCGGACGTACTCGGTGACGGCCAGCGGGGTGTCGGCGGCGAAGGTGGTGGCCACCATGGAGGTGCCGGCCAGCCACCAGGGCAGGCTGCGTCCGGCTAAAAAGAAGTCCTCGGTGGACGCGCTGGCGCGGCGCCGGAACCACAGCCCCACCCCCAGGGCGAAGCCCAGGTAGGCGGCGATGATGCTCCAGTCGATCCAGGTTAGGGTCATGGGGCGGGGTGGGTGCAGATCACGAGCTGACTGGCCACGACGCGGCCGCAATTTCTATATGTGACGGCGACCCTTCGGTCCGGTTATAATGGGTGTATATACGACAGGGTGAAGCCATGAGACTAGAGCTATCTGGATTCGACAGGCCGAGATCCTCGTTGGGGAGCTCGCGGCGCGCGACGCTGGTCTTCGGCGTGCTGTGCATCGCCGGGAGCCTGGTGTTGGCCGGGACGGGCTGTGCCTTCGACGAGTCGGGGTTGGCGCCGCCGGGCAACGAAAACGTCAACGAAAACGTCAACGAAAACGGCAACAATAACAACCAGACCGGCGACTGTGGCGACGGGGTGCTGGAAGGGGGGGAGGGGTGCGACGACGGCAACACCGCGGCCGGGGACGGCTGCGGCGCCGACTGCGCGGTGGAGCCGGGCTGGAGCTGCGCCGGCGAGCCCAGCGTGTGCGCGCCGGTGTGCGGCGATGGGCAGGTGCTCGGGGCCGAGGGGTGCGACGACGGCAACACCGAGTCCGGAGACGGCTGCGACGCCGACTGCGCGGTGGAGCCGGGGTGGGTCTGCACCGGAGAGCCCAGCCAGTGCGAGCAGACCTGTGGCGACGGCGTGTTGGACCCGGGCGAGACCTGTGACGACGGCAACCTGAGCGTGGGCGACGGCTGCAGCGCCAACTGTCAGCCCGAGCACGGCTACACCTGCGTGGGGGAGCCGAGCGTGTGCACGGTCACCTGTGGCGACGGCCTGGTGGCCGAGGGGCAGTTGGCCGAGGGGTGCGACGATGGCAACGTGGACGACGGGGACGGCTGCGGCGCCGACTGCGCGGTAGAGCCGGGCTGGGCCTGCGTGGGGGAGCCGAGCCAGTGCGATCCCATCTGCGGCGACGGCCTGGTGGTGGACGGCGAGGGGTGCGACGACGGCAACCTGACCCCGGCCGACGGCTGCGATGCCTCCTGCGTGGTGGAGCCCGGCTGGGATTGCACCGGCGAGCCGTCCAACTGCGAGACCACCTGCGGTGACGGGATCGTGGCCGGCACCGAGGGCTGCGATGACGGCAACCTGGACGGGGCCGACGGCTGCGACACCCACTGCCAGCCCGAGCACGGCTACGTGTGCATCGGCTCACCGAGCGTGTGCGCGCCGGTGTGCGGCGACGGCGAGATCGCGTCCGGGGATCTGGCCGAGGAGTGCGACGACGGCAACACCACCGCCGGCGACGGCTGCTCGGCCGGGTGCACCTCGGAGACGGGCTGGAGCTGCAGCGGCGAGCCGTCGATCTGCGACACCATCTGCGGGGACGGCATCTGGATCCCCTCCGAGGAGGAGTGCGACGATCAGAACACGGCCCCCGGGGACGGGTGCGACGCGAGCTGCAACATCGAAACGGGCTGGCAGTGCAACACGGGGTCCCCGTCGGTCTGCACGGCCATCTGCGGCGACGGGCTCATCCTCGGCGCCGAGGAGTGCGACGACAACAACACCAGCCCCACCGACGGCTGCTCGGCGAGCTGCCAGATCGAGGCCTACCACGCGTGCGACGGTGAGCCGAGCGTTTGCACCTGCGTGGTGTATGCGAGCACCCCGAGCGTCGGCACGCCGGACGGGGAGAGCTGGGGCACGGCCTACGGCGACGTCCAGAGCGCGGTGGACACCGCCGCGACCCTGGGCGGGGGCTGCGAGGTGTGGGTGGCGCAGGGCGACTACTCCATCTACCAGGGCGGCCGGGGCGACACCCTCGCGCTGGCCGACGGGGTGGAGGTCTACGGCGGCTTCGCCGGGGGCGAGAGCCGGCGGGATCAGCGCGACCCGCAGAACCAGCCCACCACCCTCGATGGCGCTGATCCCAACAACGTCTCGACGGAGGTCTACCACGTGGTCACGGCCGACGGGATCACCGGGGCCCGCCTCGACGGGTTCACCATCCAAAACGGCCACGCCGACGGTGGCGGCGCCAATGACCGGGGCGCGGGGCTGTACGTGAACGCCGCCACTCTCACGGTGGCCGGGTGTTTCTTCCGCAACAACGAGGCCGCGGTGGGAGGCGGCATCTACACCAACAGCAGCGGTCTGACCGTGGTGTGGGCGACGCTGTATCAGTGCTCGGCCGATTACGGGGGCGGGCTCTACGTGGACAACGCCGACCCGTCGCTCATCTACCTCAACCTGGTGCAGTGCAGCGCGTCGGACTGGGGCGGCGGGGTGTACGTGGAGGGCGGGAACCCCACCTTCCGCAACTGCGTGTTCGCTGTCAACTCGGCCAGTAACTACGGGG
>CAYFWA010000205.1:6389-9647 GCA_964346625.1 uncultured Myxococcales bacterium | reverse complement strand
AGCGCGGTTTTTCGGGGCTCACCCCCAATCATCGCGCTTCGCGCCGCTGCAGGGCTCGGGACTCGGTCTTCGCAACTCGCTATCGTGGGCCCAACCGCAATGCCGAGCGGGTCACTGCAAAGGGGTACCCACGACATCTTCATTACGTCTCACGTTCCGAAATCGACACCGCTTTCGGGCTCTGGGTCCGGGATCATGCATACCCCGCGGGCCTGGGCTGTCAACCCCTCACCCCCGGTGAGCTCCACACGATAGCCGGGGATCGAAATTGACTTGACATTCCTGGCCTGAAGCTGTATTAACCTCGCCGGTTTTGCGGGAGTAACTCAGTGGTAGAGTGCAACCTTGCCAAGGTTGACGTCGCGGGTTCAAATCCCGTCTCCCGCTCTCGGATTTGAAACCGAAAACGGCAGCCCGAGGGCTGCCGTTTTCGGTTTTGGGCCACCCGCGGTGAAGCGAAGCATCCGCGCTCCCGTTTGCCCAACGCACAGCCGCCGCCTGGGCCCCGCGGCGGATCGAACCATGGGTCATGTTGACTTGCGCCAGAGGGCATGGCTATACTCCAGCGACGAAAAAGGCACCGCAAATGCGCCTATATAAAACCAAAATCCCCAGCATAGCCGCCCGGATCATCGAACGTCTCACCAAGGACGCCGACATCGAGGTCTCCAGCATCGAAGAGGCGAACCTGGACGTGGAGGCGGTCCTCAACGAGTACCTGCGCCTCGACCGGTCCATCACCGAGGAGGCCAAGGACACGCTCGAGCGCCGCGGGCTGTCCTACAACAACTTCGGCCGGGCCAAGCGGGAGCTGGCGGAGCAGCGCGGGATCGGGGCCGGGGACGAAGCGCTCTCCTGGATCTGCAACCAAATCCTGGAGACCTTCATGCAGTCGCCTCACATCGACGAAATCTTCGCCGAGGACATCGTCATGCGGCGCAAGATCAAGGAGATCCTGCGCGCGTCGATGGCGGTGGAGAGCGATCTCGATCAGGAGGTGCGCAAGCGCATCAAGAACATCCAGGAGGGCACCGAGGCGTGGGACGTGGAATACCGGGCAAAGATGGAAGAGATCCGCCGCAAGCACGGCCTGGATTCGTAACGCCCGACCGTGTCTGAGGCGGGGTCCGGGATCGGGAGGGCAGGCCCCGGCATTGACACGGCCCGGATCCTGGATGCCAACGAGCGAGCGCGTACGGCCCGCACCCGAGCGGCAGCGAGAGCCAGGACGATTTGGCGAACATCCTCGTATATATCGAGCTGGTTGACGACCAGGCGAGCTGGGCATCCCTGCTGACGCTGCGCCAGGGGCGCCGATTGGCCACCGAGCTCGGAGCCACCCTCTACGGAGTGCTGCCTTGCGCCGCCCCACCGCTGTATGGGGACAACGATATCATCGCGGTGCTGTCCCGCCAGGGAGCAGACAAGGTCATCTTGATGACCCACTCCGCCCTGTCCACGCCGGCGCTGTTTCGCGGGCACGGCGACGCCCTGCTCACCGCCACGTCCCAGTTTCCCCCCTCCCTGCTGCTGTTTCCGGCGGGCCCCGCCGCGAGCGACATCGCACCCCGGATCGCCGCCCGACTCGGGGCGCTGTTCGTGAACCGCCCGCGCCTCGAGGTGGCCAGCGACCACCAGCTCGTGATCCAGCAGCCCGCCTACAACCTCAGCCACGTGCGCCGCTTCTCCACCTCGGACCTCGAGCACGCCGTGGTGGCCGTGGTCTCCCCCGACCCTCAGACCTTCTCCAAGCCAACGGGTAGCGAGGAGGCGGAGGTGGTGGTCATCTCCCCCGGGTTCAAGGAAGCCACCCCCGAGGCAGAGCCGGTGACCGAGGTTTCCGAGGCGGGCGCCCTCACCGAGCGCGTGGTGCTGGCGGGCTCGGGCGTGCGCGACACCGAGACCTGGCAGTCCATTCGCCAGCTCGCCGATCGACTGGATGCGGATCTGCGACAGACGCCCCGCGCCGCGGCCTCCACCCTCGCACCGGACGTGCCGGTGCTCGCCGAAAACCACACTGGAGCGCTGCCCGGTATGGTGCTGGCGCTGGGAGTCACCGACAGCGCCGAGAGCTTGCGACGGCTCCCGGCCACCAGCTACCTGGTAGCGGTGCACGAGGACCCCTCGGCCCCCGTGTTCGAGCGTGCGCACCTCGCCCTGAAGGCCGATCCCGCCGCCGCGGTGCGAGAGATGTTGGAAGCGGCCGGCCCCCTATCCCAGAATGGCTCCAGCCACGCCGCGCGGTCGGAGGCGCCCCCTGCCCAGCAAAAAGAGCCGACGCCCGTGCAGACCGAGCCCGTCCCCTCGCGCTCCGAAAAGCTGGGGGCGGCGACCACCCTCAAGGCCCCCGCCATCGAGCTACCGGCCGACCTGGACGACGATCCGGCCATCCGCTCGTCGGAGGCCTCCCCTCGCGCCGCCCCGCAGACCGGGGGCTCGGGCCGAAGTCTGGGCAGCGCGGACGTCGGCCCCGACCCGGGGAACGCATCGGAGGAGCCCCAGTGAACGTCGTCGTGCTGCTACGCGGCTGGCGGCGGTCCCCTGGAGCCGCCCTCAAAGAAGAAGTGCTCGGCCCTCACGAGCGCTATGCCCTGAGCCTGGCCCGCCGAATCCGGGACCTGTTTCCTGGCGCCCGTCTCACCGCCGTCGCGGCGGGAGACGAGCGCGAGGATGAAGCCCTGCGCGCTGCCCTGGCGGCCGGTGCCGACCGCACCCACCGGCTCTGGGACCCCCTGCTCGCCGAGGTGGACGCCTTTGGCGTAGCTCGGGCCCTGGCCGCGGCCGCGCGGCACGTGGGGTTCGACCTCCTGGTGACCGGTGCGCGCTCCCCGGACGATGGCCTGGGCTTCGTCGGCCCCGCCGTGGCCGACCTGCTGGACATTCCCCACCTATCCGACATCGTCACGCTGCGCTGGAACGAGGGCCAGGACGCCTTGCTCGCCGAGCGACGCAGCGCCGGCCGACGCTACACCCACACCGTAGGGCTGCCATGCCTGCTGACCGCATACGCCCTCTATCCTCCGGCCGAGATGGCGCAAGACAAGGACAGGCTACGAGCCCAAAGTCGAGACCGGTCAACCGCCGAAGCCAACGCCGACGCCAAGGCCGAGGCCAACGCCGACGCCAAGGCCGAGGCTGACGCTGACGCCGACGCCAAGGCTGACGCCGACGCCGACGCCAAGGCTGACGCCGACGCCGACGCTGACGCCAAGGCTGACGCCGACGCCGACGCTGACGCCAAGGCTGACGCCGACGCCG
>CAYFWA010000205.1:355-6135 GCA_964346625.1 uncultured Myxococcales bacterium | reverse complement strand
ACGCCGACGCCAAGGCCAACGCTGACGCCGACGCCAAGGCTGACGCTGACGCCGACGCCAAGGCTGACGCCGACGCTGACGCCAAGGCTGACGCCAAGGCTGACGCCGACGCTGACGCCAAGGCTGACGCCGACGCTGACGCCAAGGCCAAGGCTGACGCCGACGCCGACGCCAAGGCCAACGCTGACGCCGACGCCGACGCCAAGGCCAACGCCGACGCCGACGCCGACGCCAACGCCGACGCCAAGGCCAACGCTGACGCCGACGCCAACGCCGACGCCAAGGCCAACGCCGACGCCAAGGCCAACGCTGACGCCGACGCCAAGGCCAACGCTGACGCCGACGCCAAGGCTGACGCTGACGCCGAGGCCGAGGCCGAGGCCGAGGCCGAGTTGCCCGCCCCCCTGTCCCTCGCGGACGTGGTCCTCGACGAGGCCATGTTGCGTCCGCGGCTGCGGCTGGCCGTGGAGCCCGTGGCCGAATCACCGCCTTCCTACGAGACCGCCTGGGTAGAAGACGCCCGGGCCATCATCGAGCACCTGTCCGAGCTCGACCTCATCACGCACCGCGCCCGGCAGTGGCAACGCGACGGTGCGTGACGCGGCTCTTTGGTTCCGGCTTCGCCGGGTCAGGTTTCGTCCCCCGTGTCCCGGCCGGCCGCGTCCAGCAGCCGGGTGCGGATGTCCCGGGCGCTCTCGCGAAGCTGCTGGGCCTTTTCAGCGCCGCCCGTGGAGTCGTAGTAGGCGGCCATGGCGTCGCAGCAGCGCGCCACCTCCAAATGGTTGCCCATCTCGGAGAAGATCTCCATGGCCTTTTCGAACCGCTCCTCGGCCTCGTGGGCAAAGCTGCGCTTGGCCGCCACCTCCGCCAGGGCACGATGGGCCGAGCCCGTCTGTGCCGGGTAGCCGTGCTTTTCGGCGATGCGCAACGCCTCGATGAGCTGATCCCGCCCCTCGGACAGCGCATCGCCATCCACCCGCAGGCGTCCGCGCAGCCGCAGAGCCTCGGACCGCAGCCGATCATCTCCGAGCTGGTTGGCGATCTCGGCCGCCTCGTCCACCCCGGTCTGGGCCGAGCCCAGGTCGCCCCGGCGTCGCTGGGCATCACCCAACCGAATCAGCAGCCAACCCTGCTGCAGGCGATCGCCGGTCTCCCGGGCGATCTGGAGGCCCTCCTCCCAGAACTCCTTTGCGCGCTCCAGCTCGCCGAGCTCCTGAAACACCGCACCCACCGAGCGGAGGCTGTCCACCATCCCGATGCGATCGTCGATGCGCCGGCGGATGGCCAGCGACTCCTCGAAGGCCCGCAACGCTCCCTTGAACTGCCCGGTGTCCTGGTACACGGCGCCGATGTTGGCCAGGGTGAAGGCCGTGGAGCGCTCGTCCCCGATCTCGCGCCGCATCTCGAGGGTGCGCCGATGCAGGGTGAGCGCCTCCTTGTACTCCCCGCGCAGCCAGTGAACCTTGCCGATGTCGTCCAGGGTCGCGGCCAACCCCCGCCGATCCCCCGCGCGCTTGAACAGGCCCTGGGCCGCGCGATATCGCTCCATGGCCTCTTCGTACTCTCCCCGCTCGCGATGGATGCGGGCGATGCGACCGAGCGCGGCGCCCCCCTTGTTCACCACGTCCAGCAGCCAGGCCAGCCGCAGCATCTCGGTGAAGTGCTTCAGCGCCTCGTCCTTGCGCCCCACCAGCGCGCAGACGGCCCCCAGGCTGTGGAGCGTGTCGATCTTGTCCAGCACGTCCGAGGGCTCGAGCAGCGCCAGGCCCTGTCGGTAGTTTCGCAGCGCCTGCTCGTTGGCGAACTTTTCCCGGGCGAGGTCGGCGGCCCGGAGGTGACAAAGCGCCGCCCGCCGCGGGTCGCGCCCCGCCTCGTACTGCTGCGCCAGGAACTCGAAGTGATCCTCGGTGGGGCTGCCCAGGCGGCTCTCGAGCCACTGCGCCACGAAGCGGTGGTTGCGCCGGCGCCGCTGCGGATCGCTGGTGGACTCGATGAGACCGAACTCCAGGTTGTGCTTGAAAAGATACTCCTTTTCCCCCGGGATCCAGCTATCGGGCATCCGAATGATGTACTCGCGCTCCTCGAGCCCGTCCACGATCTCCTGGAGCCGCTCGGCCACCTCGTCGGAGCGCCAGACGTAGCGCTGCTCCTCCTCGATGGCCAGCCGGCTGAGCATCACCAGCGCGCCCAGCCAAAAGACGTTGCCCATGGTGACGGCCATCTCCAGCACCTGCCGCTGCTCCACCGTCAGGGCCATCACCCGCGCCTCGATGGCGTCGTCCACGCTCAGGGGCAGCTCGGCCTCGGCGAACCGCGCCAGGTCGAGGGTCCAGCGCTCCGGGGTGGTGTCCAGGATGCGCTGCTCCGCGAGCATCAACAGGAGCTGCTGCAGAAACAGCGGGTTGCCCCCCGTCATCTCCACGGCCTGCTGCACGAAACGCTCCGGTAGCTCGCCGGCCCGGCGCAGCAGCCGCTTGAGAAAGATCTGGGCTTCTTCCACCAAAAGAGGCCCCAGCCCCACCTCGGTGATGTCCCCCTCGCTGATGCCCCAGCCGGGCCGCCGCGCCCGGAGCCCGGGACGCATCACGGCCACCAGCACGATCCGGGCCCCTTCCAGCGACTCCCCCATCTCCTGGATCAGGTCGAGGGAGGCCTCGTCGGCGTGCTGCAGATCCTCGAGCACCATCACCAGGGGGCTCCGCTGGCTGTCGGCCTCGAAAAAGCGCCGCAGCACCGTGGCCGCGATCTTCTCGTGCTCCGCCGGATCCTCCTCCAGCACCCGCAGAAACGGGTTGTTCCGAAAGCGCAGGTTCATGAAGAGGCCGAGGAAGTGCAGGATCTCGGTCATGCGACGATCGTCGAAGACCTCCTGGCACTGCTCGCGCAGCCGGCTCCGGGCCACCTCGTCGTCCGTCTCGTCCTCCAGGCCGAAGCGGGCCCGCAGCAGGCGGCTGACGAGCTCGCGATCCCCGTCCCCTTCCTCGGCGTGCCCGCGAAAGGCGCGCACCTCCTTGGGGCGGCTGCCGAGCGACGCAACCCACCCGTCCACCAGCCGGGTCTTGCCCACCCCCCGGTCTCCCTGGATGATGACCATCTGGGGCGAAAGATACTCGGTGGCCCGCGCGAGGGCGTCGTCGAGCAGCCCCAGCTCCTCGGTGCGCCCCACCAGCGGCACCTTCTCGCCGAACAAGGTCTGCTCCGCGTTCACCGTGGAGAACCGATCCCCGGACTCTCGTGACTCCTGCGACCCGTCGTTGCTCATGGCTATGCTCCTGATCTTGCTCCCGCTCCCTCAGCGGCAAGTGGCTGGATTGTAACATGGATAATGAATTCGGGCTTGGGTGCTGGGTGGGGGATCCTGGTTTCGGCGCCCAGGCGCTTTGGGCTGAGGGGACGGAGTGCGAAGATTCGATATCGCTACCGATTTCGAGGCGGCCGGGGGCTGCGCGGCGGGATGGCACCTGGCGCAGCTAGGGCCCAATGCACCTGCCGCGACATCGAATCTCCGAACTCCGTCCCCACGTTCACGGGCCGCTTGGCCGAGGGGCGGCGAAGTGGGCTTGGGTGCTGGGTGGGGGATCCTGGTTTCGGCGCCCAGGCGCTTTGGGCTGAGGGGACGGAGTGCGAAGATTCGATATCGCTACCGATTTCGAGGCGGCCGGGGGCTGCGCGGCGGGATGGCACCTGGCGCAGCTAGGGCCCAATGCACCTGCCGCGACATCGAATCTCCGAACTCCGTCCCCACGTTCACGGGCCGCTTGGCCGAGGGGCGGCGAAGTGGGCTTGGGTGCTGGGTGCTGGGTGCTGACTAGGGGATGGTTTAGCGGAGGCCGTGGCGCTTGAGGAGGCGGTGCAGGTGCTTGCGATCCATCTCGGCAGCGCGGGCGGCCTTGGACACGTTTCCGTCGTGCTCGGTGAGCAACCACCGGACGTAGCGCTTTTCGAAGGACTCCACGGCGCGGGTCTTGCTTTGTCCGAACGACAGCGCCGGATCGAAGGCGTCATCGTCCAGAGCCGTCCCCCCGAGGGCGTGCAGCGCCGGCCCCAACTCCAGCACGAGCAGCGCC
The DNA here is from genome assembly GCA_964346625.1 of uncultured Myxococcales bacterium. GTDB lineage: Bacteria > Myxococcota_A > Polyangia > HGW-17 > JAJRWW01 > CAYFWA01. The sequence goes on along the minus strand of CAYFWA010000205.1, from coordinate 2,068 downwards.
TGCACCAGCTCGCGCAGGCTCTGCACGTTGCGCTCCAGGGGAAGCGCTCCGGCCAGCCGCGACACCAGCTCCACCACCGCCTCGCCGACCGGCGGCGAGAAGGGGGCTGCCTGCGCCACGAACCGAGCGGCGAGAAGTGAGACATCGTCCAGCCGCTCGCGCAGCGGGGGGAGCCGGATCCGCACCCGCTGCAGCACGTCCCGCAGGGTCGGCTCCAGCCGGCCCCGCTCCACCTCGTCCTGCAGGGGGCGTGAGGTCAACCCGATGAAGCGCTGGGGCGCCGGCTGCTCGGAGCCTGTGGCGCCGCCGCCTGCGCCGCCGCCTACGCCGCCGCCTACACCGCCGACCTCCAGGCCGGCTCCGCGGCGCCGATCCCGGATCGCCGTGGCTAGACGCACCTGCAGCGCTGGAGGCACCTCCCAAGGCTCCAGGAGAACCACCGTGCCCCCGGCGAACCGCTCCAGCACACCGGTGGCGGGCTGGAACAGGTGCCGCTCCAGTCGTTCGGGGGACGCCCTCACGCAATCCACCACGGCCAGAGGCGCATCAGAATGCGGGCTGAGCCGATGAATCGCCGTCGCGAGGCTCCGCCGCCCGGTGCCCGGCTCGCCCTCGAGCAGCACGGTGAGATCCAGCGGCGCCACCGCCCGAGCGAGCCCGAAGGCCAGGCGGACGGCCAAGGAACGGCCGACGAGCCCCTCGAGCTCCTCTTCCGGGTAGGGCTCAACCGCCACCTGCCGCCGCACCGCCCGGAAGCGAAACCGCGTCTCCCCCACAGTCACCTGGGATCCGGTGCGCAGGTATGCCTCGCGGATCTCGGCGCCGTCCAGGAAGGTCCCGTTGGTGGAGCCCAGGTCCCGCAGCAGGTAACCGCGGCCCTCCCGCCGGATCTCCACGTGCTCGCGGGACACGGTCTCGTCCGGCAGGGGGATGTCGTTTTGCGGCGACTTGCCCAGGGTCACCCGGTCCGCGGTGAAGGTGAACTCGCGACCTCTGTAGGGTCCCCGCAGCACCCCGATGACCATCTCCCGGTAAGAGAAGCTTTCGCCCGCGACCTCGCCCTCGCCCGCGCCCGCGCCCGCGCCTGGGTCATCTCCTGCCCCTTCGGCCTCGCCCCCCACCTCGACCTGGCTTTCCTGCTCGGGGGAATTCTCCTCGTCGGCCCCGGCTTCCGTTGCACCACTTGCGCCGTCTCGAAGCGCACTGACTTCACCGCGTCTGCCGGGCGGCTCGGTTGCTCTACGCGCACCGGACCCGTTCGACTCAGGCGCGCCGCTGGCGCTGCTCGCAACGCCCTCGCCTTTCGCCACAGCGACCCGCTCCCTGGCGACGACCCGCTCCCACTTGGGGTCCTTCCCGCGCATGAGAGCGACCGTAGCCCGTGGGGAGCCCCGGGTCAACGAGACTCACCGACCCGAGCAACGAGGACGAATACATTGACGTCATTTAACCGACGAACGACGCCGCGGGCCGGGATGGATCGGCGGCCTGAACGATCAGATAATTCGTGATCGGGGCCTTAGGGGGTCCGGTGAAGGGGACGGCCGGGCGGCGGGGCGATGCCGGGGCGAAAAGGGCGCCGGGGGCGCCAGATCCGGCGTAGATAGGCTATCTAGGCGAGCACTGGCGCCGCCTCGGGGCCGGCCGGCGGCGCCGGAGGCGCCAGATCCGGCGTAGATAGGCTATCTAGGCGAGCACTGGCGCCGCCTCGGG
>CAYFWA010000205.1:0-255 GCA_964346625.1 uncultured Myxococcales bacterium | reverse complement strand
CGCCGGAGGCGCCAGATCCGGCGTAGATAGGCTATCTAGGCGAGCACTGGCGCCGACGTATGGCCCTCGACGATACGTTCGGGGCCGGCGCAGGGGGGGGCGGCGGGCCGGCCAGGCGCCCGGCGACCGCCACAGCGCAAACGGCCCGCCTACTTGCATGGGGGTTGATGGGTTCCGTAAAGTAACGTGTGCCGTCCCGACGGTCCGTTGGCGTGTCGGTCCGCTGGCGTGTCGGTCCGCTGGCGTGTCGGTCCG
>CAYFWA010000204.1:7992-9665 GCA_964346625.1 uncultured Myxococcales bacterium | reverse complement strand
CCCACTTTACTGCACGGACTTCGAGAGCAACCCGGAGCTCGACGGCTGGACCCACGGCCTCGAGGCGGGCACCGCCACCGAGGGCGCAGACGACTGGATGTGGGGGGAGCCCCGCGCGGGCAGCAACAGCGGAGACCCGCCGGCCCCCTACTCTGGCGAGAAGGTGTACGGCAACGATCTGGGCGGCGGGAACTACAACGGCATGTATCAGAGCAACAAGATCAACTACGCCCTCAGCCCGGTGGTGAACGCCACGGGCTACGAGATGGTGCGGCTGCAGTATCGCCGCTGGCTCAACGTCGAGGACGGCTACTTCGACCAGGCCTCCATCTACGCCAACGGCGAGCGGGTCTGGACCAACTTCGACTCCGACCGCGGGAACCAGAGCCAGACCCACCACCAGGACCAGGAGTGGCGATTTCACGACGTCGATCTCTCCCCTCACGTGGACGAAAACGGCGAGGTGCAGGTGCGCTTCGAGATCCAGAGCGATGGCGGGCTGGAGTTCGGCGGGTGGACCCTCGACGACCTGTGCATCGTGGGGTGGCTCCCGCCTCGCTGCGGGGACGGCCGCGTGAGCGGCAACGAAGAGTGCGACGACGGCGCCGACAACAGCAACAGCGCTCCGGACGCCTGCCGCACCAACTGCCTCGCCCCGTTTTGCGGCGACCAGGTGGTCGACAGCGGCGAGGAGTGCGACGACGGCAACGTGCTCGACGGGGACGGCTGCTCGGCCACCTGCGAGGTGCAACCCGTGGACGATCCCAAGGGCGGCTGCGGCTGCCAGACCAGCTCCCGGCGCCCCCCGCTGTCCCTGCTGCTGCTCGTGCTGCTGATCCCAGCGTGGCGCCGACGTCGCCGCCGATCCCGCTGAATCCTTCCCTCGGGGGCGACTGAGGCTCGGTCTCGATCCGAAGCTGCGGCGCGATGTGCGCTGATTCGGGGGGTACCGTCTCGATGCGGCGGGGGCGCCCCGAGCGGGTGTGGCCGGCGGTCCGTCTCTAGTCATATTCTGGGTGGCCGTCTCCTCCTATGTTCATGAGAAGAACCGCCGGCCACACCCGCTCGCGGGGACTACGCGCGCGATCCGCGCTTTCGGGGTACAAGACACGGGCGCGTGGCCGGCGTTGCGTCGAAAAATGGAGACGCGCTCCCAAGTGATTGTAATACAAGGTTTATTTACAGGGTCTCGAGCTGTGTTATCATGAGCGGCGCCGTGAGCTGCCTGACCACGAACGAGATCGTCGGCCTGCTGGGGGGCGAGCTGGACCCCGCGCGCGAGCAGGCCGTGGAGCGGCACCTCGACGCGTGTCCGGCCTGCCGCCTCCTGGTGGCCGAGCTGGCACGCACCGAGGCGCCCTCCCGCAGCGACGGCGCCCGAAGCGAGCCGACTCCGGAGGCGCTCGCCAGCACGGCGCCGCGGGGGTTCCCGGCGCTGGGTGCGGCGCAGGTCGCCCTCGGCTCCACCCCGCCCCCCGGCCATCGCGTGGTGGCCGGCCGACGCGTCGCCCCGGAGCCGCCAGGGCGCTACCAGGTGCGCTCCGAGCTGCGACGGGGAGGCCAGGCCCGCATCCTCGAGGTCTACGACACCTACCTGGGACGAGAGGTGGCGCTCAAGGAGCTGACCGGGGCATCGGCGTCGGAGGACGCATCGGCGTCGGAGGACGCATCGG
>CAYFWA010000204.1:0-7892 GCA_964346625.1 uncultured Myxococcales bacterium | reverse complement strand
CAGCCGAGGACGCAGCCGAGGAGAGGGGTGCAACGAGCGCCACGCCCTCCCCGGATCCGGCCCCACTCGGCAGATCCCGGCGGCGACCGGATCCGCGGGAGCTCACCCGCCGGTTCCTGCGCGAGGTGCGCATCACGGGCAGGCTGTCGCACCCGAGCATCGTGCACGTCTACGAGATGGGGACGCGGGACGATGGCACGCTGTACTACACCATGCCGCTGGTGCGGGGCCGCACCCTGGCCGAGGAGATCCACCGCCGGGGCGCTCTCGCTGAGCGGCTCCGGCTGCTTGCCCACTTCGACGACCTGTGTAACGGCATCGCCTACGCTCACAGCCAGGGGGTGCTGCACCGGGATCTCAAGCCGGAGAACGTCATGGTGGGCCCCTTCGGCGAGACGGTGGTGCTGGACTGGGGGCTGGCCAAGATCACCCGACCCGCGTCGAGCACCGAGGCCCGTGGTGAGGCGGGCGGGGACGGGGACGACGCCGCGCTCACCGCCGCCGGGATGACCGTCGGCACCCCGGCCTACATGAGCCCCGAGCAGGCCGCCGGTCAGCTCGCCGAGGTGGACGAGCGCTCCGACGTCTGGGGCCTCGGCACCGTGCTGTACGCCCTGCTCACCGGCCACGCGCCCTTCGAGGGTGACTCCACCGCGGCGCTGGTGGAGCGCGTGCTCACCGCGCGCTACGTCCCGGTGACCCAGCGCGTGCGAGGCGCGCCTCCGGAGCTCGTGTCCATGGTGGATCGCTGCCTGCAACGGGATCGACGTCATCGCTACCAGAGCGTGCGGGCGCTGCAAGAGGACCTGCGCGCCCACCGCGCCGGAGCGCGGGTCGAGCCCCAAGCCGACGGCGCCCGGGGGCGCCGCCGGGAGTGGACGGCGCAGCACCGGTGGATGCTGCTCTGTCTAGCCGCCCTGCTGCTGACCATCGCCGTAGCCCTGGGATTGCTGCTACGATGAGTAGCGTGTCGCCATCTCCTGGAGCCTCCGGATGACCATCGACGATGCCCAAACGCTGGCCCACCGCCTCCTGGAACGGCTGCCCGGACCTCGCAGGGCCGATGTCGACTTGCAGGAGCTCGCCCCCCGCCTGGCGGACCAGCTCACGGAGGCCCGCCGCGCCTGGCCCGGGCTCGACCCTCGTGGGGCGCTGGACCTCGAGGGGTTCCTCGGGTTCCTCGCCCAGCGCCTGGAGCGGGAGGCGCCCGTGCTGGAGACCCTCTCCCGGCTCAAGATCCCCTCTTTGTACCTCGCCTACGCCTGTCTGAACCAGGTGGAAGGCGCAGCGGAGGCCTTCGACGCCGCCGTCTCCCCCATGCTGAGCCGGGCGCTGTCCGGCGTCACCGCGGAGCCGAGCCAGATCGAGGACGTGAAGCAGGCCGTGTATCAGAAGCTGTTCGTCCCTGGCGCCGAGCGGAAGCCCGCCATCTACAAGTACGACGGCGTGGGAACGCTGCAAAGCTGGACACGGGTCACCGCCATGCGCCTCGCCCTCAACCTGCACCGGAGCCACCGGCGCGAGCGTCCCTTGTCGCCCCAGGTGCTGCTCAACCGGCCCGACGCGAGCGCAGGGCCCGAGCAGGACTACCTCAAGCGGTACTACTCGGACGCCTTCAAGCAGGCCTTCGAGCAGGCCCTGTCCGGGTTGAAGCCCGACCAGCGGAACCTGCTGCGGTACTACTACGTGGACGAGCTCACCGTGGAGCAGGTGGGGCGCATCTATCGCGTGCACAAGGCCACCATCTCCCGGCGCCTGGCCGACGTGCGGGAGCTGCTCCTGCACGAGACCCGCAACCGCCTGGTGCGCGAGCTGGACGTGAATCACGATGAGCTCGAGTCCATCATGCGCCTCATTCACAGCCGGCTGGACGCGAGCATCTGCCGCTACCTGGCGCCGGACGAGTAGAGGGGACCCCACGGCGAGAGCAGGGGATGGAGTAGCCCATCTGGTGATTGCGTCCAAACAGCACATTTTTTCCATGTAACTTGAAGCACAAGGCCTCAACACAATCCCGCCATGTGTGATAGGGTGGGTTGGATAGAATGCAAAAAGAACGAATCGGGACGCCCGCCGCGGAGAGCTCCTGTGATCGAGCGCTTCACCACTGATTTTCCCGCTCTGGCAAGCCGGATCGGGAAAGCTCACCTGCTCCCCCTCCTGCAGCACGCGCGCTACGAGGAGCTCCCCGCCCACACGACGATCATCGTGGATCAACAGCCGGTGGAGCGGCTTTGGCTCATCGCCGACGGGATCTGTCGCGTGGAGATCCCGGCCGAGGGCCAGGCCGTGCGGCTGGGACGGGTGGGCAAGGGGCTGTTTCTCGGAGAGGTGTCCCTGCTCACCGGGGACCCTGCCAGCTCCACGGTGACGGCGGAGACCCCCGTGACCGCGGTCACCTGGCCCCAGGCCGAGATTCAGCGCCTGCACGCCGAGGCGCCGGAGGTGGCCGGCGCCCTGGTGCGCAAGCTCATCGACGTGCTCATGGAGCGGCTCCGGGCCTCCAACGCCGAGCTGCTACGCGAGGCGGACCACCTGGCGTTGGCGGGCAGCGACGAGGTGTGCCAGGGGCAGGTCCAGGCGCAGCCCGCGCGGAGCTGGCTGCGTCGCATGCTGGAGCGTCTCAGCGGAGTCCACGACGCTGGAGCCGATGCGCCCACCGGCTCCGACATGGAGGCGCGCGGGGATGCCGGGACTGGGGCGAGCGCGGGGGAGAGGAGCAGCGGCGGCCCCCACCCTGGCCCACCGTCCTCGGGGGAGGGACGGCCATGAGCGAGGTACACACCCTGCTGTCCCATCGGCGGAATGGACTGGGGACACACTGCGCGGAGGGACGGCCATGAGCGAGGTACACACCCTGCTGTCCCGCTTGCCCGGGTTCGTTCCCTTCTCGGAGCAGTCGCTGCGGGCGCTGGCCAAGATCATGACGGTGGAGGAGCACCCGGACGGCACGCAGCTCACCACCCAGGGAGCCCCCGGCCGGGCCTGCCACCTGCTGCTAAAGGGGCGGGTGGCCGTCACCCGCACCGACGAGCTCAGCGGAGAGGAGCAGGCGCTCAAGGTGCTGTCAGCGGGGGAGCTGTTCGGGATCCTGTCGCTGCTCGAGCGCCTGCCCGCCGCGGCCACCTGCACCGCCCGGGGCGCCGTGCGCACGGCCGCGCTGCCGCGGGCCGACTACCGGCTCCTTTTCAAGGTGGACGCCCCGCTCGCGTACCACTTCCAATGGCTGGTGGCCCAGCAGCTCGCGCGGGACCTGCAGGCGCGCAACCAGACGCTGCGATTGCAGCTCCTGGAGCAATGAGCAGACAGGAAGCCTCGAACAGACAACCGGCGTAGCGCGCCACCCAAACCCGGCTCAGGGAGGGGACCACATGGGCGAAAACGAGGACCGAGACCGCGCGACGAGCGCCGCCGGCGAAGCGGCGCTGCGCGCGGAGAACCAGGCCCTGCGCGAGCGCGTGGCCGAGCTCGAGCGGTGGCGAGAGGAGCACACGCGGGACGCCGAGTCCCTGCGGGAGGCCAAGGAGCGGGCCGAGCAGTACCTCGAGCTGGCGGGCGTGATGTTCGTGGGGCTGGGTCCCGACGGGACGGTGCGCCTGGTGAACCGCCGGGCCTGCGAGGTGCTCGGCCGCCCCCGGGAGGAAATCCTGGGGAAGAACTGGTTCGAGCACTTCATCCCCGCGGGCCTCCGCGAAGAGGTCGCCCGGGTCCAAGCCGCGGTGTTCCGTGGGGAGCTCGAGGCGGTGCGGGAGTACGAAAACCCCGTGCTGGACGCCGCCGGGGAGCCCCGGCTCGTGGAGTGGAAGAACGCCGTGCTGCGCGACGCCTCGGGGGCCATCGAGGCCACCCTGTCCGCCGGGACGGACGTCACCGAGCGCAAGCGGCTCGAGGCCCAGATCCAGCACGCCCAGAAGCTCGAAAGCCTCGGGGTGCTGGCCGGGGGCATCGCCCACGACTTCAACAATCTGCTGGTGGCCATCCTCGGCAACGCCTCGCTGGCCCTGGAGGACACCCCCCCCAACTCCCCGGCCCGCCCGAGCCTCGAGGACATCGAGGAGGCGGCGCGCCACGCCTCGAAGCTGTGCCAGCAGATGCTGGCCTACTCCGGGCACGGCGCCTTCGTGGTGCGGCCGGTGAGCCTCAACGAGCTCATCGGGGACATGGGGCACATGCTGGAGATCTCGGTGTCCAAGAAGATCGTGCTGCGCTACGATCTCGCGGAGCCGCTGCCGGCGGTGCTCGCGGATCCCGCCCAGCTCAGCCAGATTTTACTCAACCTCGTAATCAACGCCTCCGAGGCCATCGCCGAGCGCTCCGGCGTGATCAGCGTCCGCACCGGGGTGATGGAGTGCGACAACCAGTATCTGAACACGACGTTTTTGAACGCGGACCTGACCGCCGGGACCTACGTGTACCTGGAGGTGGGGGACACCGGCTGCGGCATGGAGCCCCACGTCCAGGAGCGGATGTTCGACCCCTTTTTCAGCACCAAGTTCACCGGCCGGGGGCTGGGCATGGCGGCCACCCTCGGCATCGTGCGCGGACACCACGGCGCCATCAAGGTCTACTCCGAGTTTCAGCGCGGCACCACGGTGAAGGTGCTGCTGCCCATCAGCGACTTGGACGCCTCGCCTTTCGAGGGGCGGCCGCCGGCGCCGTTGCCCGAAGGCCAGGCGAAGGGCCGCGTGCTGCTGTGCGACGACGAGGAGACGGTGCGGGCGGTGGGCAAGCGCATCCTCGAGCGCGCCGGCTACGACGTGGTGCTGGCCGCCGACGGGCGTGAGGCGATGGAGCGCTACCGGGAGCACGAGGGCGAGCTGGCGTGCGTGGTGCTGGATCTGACCATGCCCCACCTGGACGGCGAGGAGGTGTTCCGCGAGCTGCGCACCCTGGGCAGCGAGGTCCCGGTGCTGCTGTCGAGCGGCTACAACGCCGACGAGGTGAAGGAGCGGTTCCTCGGCAAGGGGCTGGCCGGGTTCGTGCAGAAGCCCTACCTGCCGCGCACCCTGCTGGCCCGCATCCGCCAGGCGATCCACGGCGCCGAGAAATCGAATTCGGAATGATACTACAGCAGCTCGGGCAGCTCCTGCAGGAGCCTGAGGCGCAGGTCCACCTTGGTCCAAACGCGGTCGGCGCCAAAGGAGCGAGCGAGCTGCATGTTCTCCTCGTTGCCGAAGCCGGAGATGGCGATGATGCGGACCTCGGGGAAGTCCCGGCGGAGCTCCTGGATGGTCTGCAGGCCGCCCTTGCGGGGCATCACCAGATCGGTGATCACCAGGCGGGGGGCCTCGATCCGGCAGCGCTCCAGGCCCGCGTCCCCGTCCTCCGCGTCCCACACGGTGTAGCCCTCCCGCTCGAGAATCATGCGCAGGTAGGCCCGGACCGGCTCCTCGTCGTCAATCACCAGAATCTTCGCGTCACCGTGCGCCATGGGGCTCCCGACTCTCGGTTCCACCCATTCATCATACCGCACAAGGTCGGATCATACGAATCCTACCCACGGATCCCCACCCACGCGCTTCATACGAGGAGGGGATCGGTGCGGATCTCCACCAGCGACGGCCCCCGGTGCGCCAGCGCCCGCCCCAGGCTCTCGTCGAGCTGGGCCCGCTGGTCCACGCGTACGCCCAGGGCGCCGCACAGCTCGGCGTAGGCCGCGAAGTCGGGGTTGCGCAGCGCGGTCTTCCACACCGGCCGTCGCTCGGCGCGCTGCTCCTTGCTGATCTTGGCCAGCTCGTCGTTTTGTAGCAGCACGTGGGTGATGTCCATGTCGTACCGCACGGCCGTGGTCAGCTCGCCCAGATACTGGCCGAACCCGCCGTCGCCGGTGACCGCGATGACCTTGCGCCCCGGCGCCGCCGCCCAGGCCCCCAGCGCGGCGGGGTAGCCGAACCCGATGCTCCCCAGATATCCCGACATCACCACCGCCTGTTGCCGACATTCGAAGTAGCGGCCGAAAGAGTACGTGTTGTTGCCCACGTCCACCGCCACCACCGCGTCCTTGGGGGCGAGGCGGCTCAACGCGTCGAAGATCGCCGCCGCGTTGACGCCCCGGCCGCGATCGTCTGCGCAGCGGCGGGCCTTCTCGCGGCGCCAGATCCGCCAGCGCTCGGCCACCTCGGCCCGCTGATCCACCCAGCCGCCGCCGGGGCCGTCCAGAGCCTCGCGCAGCGCGCGGGCGGTGACGCCGATCTCCCCCCAGACGGGGACCTGCACCGGGTGGACCTTGCCGAGCGCCATGGGGTCCCAGTCCACCTGCACGATGGGGCGCTTGGGCGTGATGCCCGTGTGCTTCGAAAAAGAGGCGCCGAATACCAGCAAGCTATCGGATTCGTTCATGAAGTAGCTGGCCACGGGCGTCCCGCTGCGGCCCAGGGCCCCGCAGGCCAACGGATGGTCGTCCCCGATGAGCCCCTTGCCCTTGAAGGTGGTGATCACCGGACAGCCCAGGTGCTCCGCCAGCTCGATCACCGGCTCCATGTGAAATCGCGCGCCGTGCCCCGCGATGATCACCGGCCGCGCCGAGCCCCGGATCAGCTCCCGCGCCTCGGCCAACGCGCCGGCGGGGGGGGCGATCTCCCGCCGGGCCACCCGCCCCGTGGGGCCGGACGCCGGGGCGTCCTCGGCGGCCTGCCCCTGCACCTCGTCGGGAAAGATGAGGTGCGCCACGTTGCGCTTCAGGGTGGCGTTCTTGAGCGCGAGGGTCATCAGCTCGGCGTGCCGGCTGCCCGGCAGCACCGTCTGGCTCCAGACGGCCACCGAGGAGAAAGCGGCGGCGAGGTCGATCTCCTGGAAGGCGCCCGGGCCGAGCACCTGGGTGTCCACCTGACCGGTGAGGGCGAGCAGGGGGACCCGATCCATGTGGGCGTCCCAGAGCCCGGTGAGCAGGTTCGTGGCGCCCGGACCGGCGATGCTCAGGCACGCCGCGGGCCGCCCGGTGAGCTTGCCGTAGGCCGAGGCCGCGAAGGATGCCGCGCCCTCGTGGCGAATCCCCACGAAGGTTAGGTTTCCCGCCTCCTCCTGGCGCCGCAGGGCGTCGGCGAGCCCCAGGTTCGAATGGCCCACCATGCCGAAAACGTGGGTGACCCCCCAGCTCACCAGGGTCTCTGCCATCACGTCGGCCACGGTACGCGGCGCAGGGCGCGGCTTCGCCACCTCCACGTAGATCCCGTCCTCGCGCTCTTGCACCGGGTGGGATCGAACGCCGTCGTCGTACCCCGGCGCCTTGCCGGTGAGGGGGTGGAAGTCCCATCCGTGCCAGGGGCAGCGCAGCACGCCCTGCTCGATGGAGCCCTCCGAGAGGGGGCCGCCGTGGTGCGGGCAAGCGTTGTCCAGCACGGCGAACCGGCCGTCGTAGTGGGTGAGGGCAAAGGTCCGCCCGGCTGCGAACACGGTCTTGACCCGCCCCTCCTCGATCTCCGTGGGCTCGGCCACCTTGTGCCACTCGGGCGCCGGCCGGTCGGCGCCCTCCCCCTCGGCCGCCTTGGGCGCACCCTCCGCGTCCACCTCCACGAAGTCGTCGCGCGGCGCCCCGCAAACCGGGCACTTGGCCGGGGGCGCGTCCCCCTCGTGGATGTATCCGCAGACCTCACACTTCCAGCGCCGCGTCTCGCTCATGACCTCTCCTCCTCTGTAATCATCCTAGCAGGTTGAGCTGCTCGCCCACGAACATTGAGCCCATGCCCCCCCCCACGGCTAGAGCGCGCGCGCGATGCGGTAGCGCTCCCCCACCACGCGGCCCAGATGGTCCTCCACCTGGACGCGTCCCGACTTGCTGATGGCCTTGACCTTCCTCTGCTTCATGCCCCTGCATCGGCGGCGAGGATCCCATGCAGGATACCACGATTCGCAACCGACCGGCACCGAGGGCTCGCACGGAGCCATTTGCGCTG
>CAYFWA010000203.1:0-9678 GCA_964346625.1 uncultured Myxococcales bacterium | reverse complement strand
GCGCACCCGGGGTAGAACCGCCAGGCCGCGAGAGGGTATTTCGCTGCAAGGACAATGAGAGGGAGGAATGTCGGTTCACTGAAGCCCGCATGGCGCCAGTATCTTTCCCCACCGGTAACGCTGTAAAGGGTGCTTTCGCCGGCGCCTCCACCAGGGGAGTGGGGACGGATCTCGAAATCTTCAATTCGGGGACGGGGCGGGTAGGGGCTGGTGCTCGAAGTCCTTGATTGAAATAAGTGTATGAAAATAAATCAGTTGAGCGGTTTACGGCGGGCGCATCGAAGGGTTGAATTGAAGAATTCGAGATCCGTCCCCACCGCGCCCCGTCCCCACCGCGCCTCCTCCTGTGGGCGACTCGAGCACCGCCTGGGCGACGGCGGATTCGGTCCGCTTTGCGCGAGGTTAACACAGCGGTAACGGGCGAATAACGCAGCGCTGGCGTGCGGGAGCTCGCCGCGGCCTGGCGTTGCCTTTCGCGGGCCGATGGCCCAAGCTGGCGCACATGTCGAACCGAACCGATGATCCAGGAGTCGTGCAAACGGGGACCCGGGAGGCGATGAGCTCGGCGGACGCCACCGGACGGGACATGAGCGCCGAGGAGTTTCGGCGCTGGGGGCACGCCGCGGTGGACTGGCTCGCCGGGTACCTGGAGACCGTGGAGGAGCACCCGGTGCTGGCGCAGGTGGAGCCGGGAGACATCCGCGAGGCGTTGCCGCCCGAGCCCCCGGCCCGAGGAGAGCCCTTCGACGCCGTGCTGCGGGACGTGGAGCGGGTGATCCTGCCGGGGATCACGCATTGGCAATCGCCGAACTTCTTTGCCTACTTCCCGGCGAACGTGTCGGGGCCCTCCATCCTGGGTGAGCTGCTGGCGGCCGGGCTCGGTGTGCAGGGCATGCTCTGGACCACCAGCCCGGCCTGCACGGAGCTGGAGACCCATGTCCTCGACTGGCTGGTGGAGATGCTCGGGCTGCCGGCTCGGTTTCGCTCCGACAGCGGCGGGAGCGGCGGGAGCGGCGGCGGTGGGGTGATCCAGGACAGCGCGTCGAGCGCGGCGCTGTGCGCGCTGCTGGCTGCCCGGGAACGGGCCACGGGCTACGAGAGCAACCGGGTCGGTGTGCGGCAGGGCGGCGAGGCGCCCCTGGTGGCCTACACCTCTACCGAGGCGCACTCGTCCATCCTCAAGGCCGTGCGCATCGCCGGGCTGGGCGACGAGCAACTCCGGCTGGTGGACGTGGACGAGCGCCAGGCGCTGCGGCCCGAACGGTTGGCCGCGGCCATCGAGGCGGACCGGGCCGCCGGGCGCCGGCCCTTCTTCGTGGCCGCCACCTGCGGGACCACGTCGTCCAACGGCTTCGACCCGCTGCCGGACATCGGGGCCCTCACCGCCGAGCACGGGCTCTGGCTCCACGTCGACGCCGCCATGGCGGGCACCGCCGCGCTTTGCCCCGAGCACCGCCACCTGCAAGCCGGGCTCGAGCGGGCCGACTCCTACTGCTTCAACCCCCACAAGTGGATGTTCACGAACTTCGACTGCGACTGCTTCTGGGTGGCCGACCGCGAGCCGTTGATCCGGGCCCTGAGCGTGCTGCCGGAGTATCTGCGCAACCGCGCCACCGAGTCGGGGGCCGTGATCGACTACCGGGACTGGCAGGTGCCTTTGGGCCGGCGGTTCCGTGCCCTCAAGCTCTGGTTCGTGATCCGCCACTACGGCGTGGAGGGGCTGCGGGCCAAGGTCCGCGAGCACGTAGAGATCGCCCAGGATCTGTGCGGATGGATCGAGGCCCACCCCGACTTCGAGCTGGCCGTGCCCGCGCCGCTGAACCTGGTGTGCTTTCGTCACCGGGGACCGGGCCGTGGATCCGCTGGAACGGATGCGGAGACGCAGGGGGACACGCAAGGGGACGCGCAAGGGGACACGCAAGGGGACGCGCAAGCGGACGCGCAAGCGGACGCGCAAGCGGACACGCAAGCGGACACGCAGGGGGACACGCAAGCGGACGCGTTCAACGAGCGCCTCCAAAACCGCCTCAACACCGACGGGGCGATGTATCTCACGCACACGCGGCTGCAGGATCGCTACACACTGCGCTTCGTGGTGGGGCAGACCCACACCACCCGGCGTCACGTGGAGCAGGCCTGGGCGCGCATCGTGGACACGGCCGCGGCGCTGCAGGCCGAGCGATAGCAAGCGGGATTCGCGGCCGGGTGTTAGTCCGGCCCGGGTTTCAGCCCGGCCCGGGTGAATCCTCGAGCAGCCGCAGCTCGAGCTCGGCGCCGAGGTGCGTGGCGCAGCGGAACCCAGTGCCCGTCCAGGTGAGCTCTTCGCAGGCGCCGTCCAGGAGGGCGCTCGTCGTGACCTGCTGCCGCTCGTCGTCGAGCACCACCAGGCGGATGCGCGGGAAATTGACCCCGCCCAGATCCCAGGCCACCAGCGCGACGAAGCGGCCGTTGGGGCTCTCGGCCTTGCGCCGGTCGAGCTCGTCGAAGGGCAGGTCGGGATCCCAGCTCGCCTCGACCTTCATCCGACAGAGCTGATAGGGCGAGCCCATGCGGATCTCGCCCTCGCTTCGCAGCCGGATCTTCATGGCTTGCTCGTTACTTGCAGTATTTCTTTTCCCACGCTCCGTAGAGGCAGACCCGTATCCGCTTGGCGGCCGCGCCTGCCGCGCCTGCCGCGCCTGCCGCGCCTGCCGCGCCTGCCGCGCCGGCTGCGCCGCCCGGGGCGTCGGGCGCGAGGCGCACCGGGTCGCAGTCCGGCTCCGCGGCCACCGGCGGGCAGTCACGGTTGCCCCGACAGCGGCGGGTGCAGACCTTGCCCCGGCACCCGTCGTCGGCCCGGGACAGATCCAGGCAGAGGCCGCTGGCGCATTCGTCGTTGGAAACGCAAGGGTCGCCGATTCCGCCCTTTCTTGCGTTCATTCCCTTCGTCGCGGAGCTCGATGCGGAGCGGGTGCCCTCCTTTTTCGTGCAGCCCGGTCCGGCGAGGGTGAGCAGGGCACCGATAGCCAACACGCCGAGGATCAACACGCCGATGTCCAGCACGCCGATGGCCGACACGCCGGGCGCCAACGATCTCCGGGAGGGGCCGTGCGTAGCACTGCTGGCCAGGAATAACGAGCTCATGGTGCGCTCCTGCGGGGCCGAGGCCGGGATATCAGCCGGGGCCGAGGCCGGGATATCAGCCGAGGCCGGGATCGGGATCGGGATCGGGATCGGGATCGGGATCGGGATCGGGGTCGAGGCCGCAGACGGGAACGACGCCGCGGCCGAGGTTGAGGGACGGCCTCGAGCCGGCGCAGATGGGAAGCGATGGGCAGCGGGGTGCGGCTGCGGGCTTCGAAACGCTCTCCGCGCTTGACGAGCGCCTTCTTGGAGGCAAAGGGCGGCTGCGGGCCGCGGGAGACGATGAGCATGGCGTTGCCCGAGCGGCGCCCCGGGATGACCCAGACGTGGGGATACAGGGCCGCGTAGCGCCGCACCAGGGCCTGGTAGCGCGGGTGGGTCTCCCACAGGTTGGCCACGATGACGCCGCCGGGAGCGAGCAGATCGGCCAGGGACCGCAGAAACGACGGCTTTTGCAGCTTCGGCGGGATGAAGTCCTCACCGTAGCAGTCCACCAGCACCAGATCGTAGCGCTTCTTGCGATCGGGGCGGGCCACGAACCGCGCCGCGTCCGCTACGAAGACGTGGTCCTGCTTGCGCGGGCGGTAGCCGAAGTAGCGCCGCGCCGCGGTGACCACCGCGGGATCGATCTCCACGGCGTCCATCGCCGCGCCGGGTCGGTGTTTTTGCAGGAGCTGGGGCAGGGCGGCGCCGCCCAGGCCGAGGAGCACCACTCGCCGCGGCTGGGGGTGGGCCAGGCTGGCCGCCAGCATCATGGAGACGTACTCGTAGCGGAAATCCAGCGTCCGGGTCCGGTGTCGGCAGGACTGCACGCTGCGCCGGCTGTTGAACGAAAGGCAGCGCCAGGGCCCGTCGTCGAACACCAGCAGGGTCCCGAAGCGCGACGGGAGCCGGGCCACCACACCGTCGGCCGCGGCGCGAGCGGCCGGCCTCGACGTGCGTGTGGTGGTGCGACGCCCCTCGGTGCCCGTCTCGGAGACCGCCCGCCTCGTCTTCGCGTCGGGGCGGCAGCCCGCGGTGGTACACAGGAGCGCACCGACGAACGCTCCGACGAGCGCCAGCGGGCGGGGTAAACCGTGGGGGGGCCACGCCAGCGGCGCGAACCATCCTCCAGGGCTTCCAGCGGGTTCGGTTTGAAAAGTAGCGTGCACGGAATTCGAATCCGATGGGGTCTCACCGAGGTCCAGCCTGCACCGAAGCGGCGACCCGGCAGGGGAGCGGGCGTCGAGCTCAGCTCGGATTGATCTGGCGCATGCGGCGCGTAACGCGCTGCACCGCGCCCTCGAGGGCCTGGCGCTCGAGGTAGCGGAACTGGGTCTTGATCTTGCTACGCCGCGGCCGCCCCTCGAGGTGCTGGGACGACTTGGCGTCGGTCATGGCGATGAGCGCCACCGCCTTGGAGGGGTGGCGCGTGACGATGGCCTTGACCTGGATGGACACCGTGAGCTGGCGTCCCTGCCGCCGGCGCCGGACCTTGACGATCCGGACCTCCACCCGCACCGCGGGCAGGCGCCGCTTGCGGATCCAGGAGCGGGGGACCGTCACGCTGCCCCGGGCTACCTCGAAGGCCCGCTCCCCGTTGAGCTCCACCCGCAGGGCCTTGAGCAGGAACTTGCGCATGCGGCCGGGAATCCGTCGCCGCCGCCGCCGCGCGGGCTGCACCATCACCAGCAGCTTGGCCCGGGGTTTGTACTGCAGGGTGTATCCCCCCTTGTGGCCGGCTGGCGACTGGATCTCGATCTTCTCGATGGCCTGCTTGGCCCGCCGGCGCACGAAGGCGTTTTTGTCCTTCACCGCTTTCTTGAGCACCTTGATGGCCTTGCGGTTGCCCAGCCGGCCGAGGCCGGCCGCGCAGAAGGCGCGCACGAGGTAGTGCGAGTCCTTGGCCACGCACGTCATCATGGCCTTCAGCGTCTTGGGCTCACGGAGCTTGGCCAGGTAGATGGCCGCCTGGAGTCGCACCTTGTAGCTTTTGTTGTTCAGCAGCCGCTTGACCACCGCGCGATCCGCCCTCGCCGGGGACGCGATGCCAATAATGATCAGCGATGTCAGTAAGATGAGCGAGGCAAGCCGGCTGCCTCTCCGACGGTAGCGGAGCGGGCGGGGACTGTCTCCAGACCGCGGGCGGCACTTAGGGTTCGTGCAAGAATGACTTCGACGCACCGAGGCCGACGAGGCGCCTAGCCCGCAAGGAGCGAGGAGGGCGAATACACTGTCGTATTTAACCGACGAGAGACGCCGCGGGCTGGGATGGATCGGCGGCCGAATGCCGAAGCTAGTCTTGCACGAGCCCTCAGGAGCGGGAGTGCGGGGGCTCGGGTGGGTGATACGGGTCGCCACGATACCGTCCAGTTTTCAGGGTTGGGAGCCGGGCTGTCAACGCCGATCCGTTGGACGGCCGATCCTCATCGAAATTTATCCACAGGGTTGCGGGCTGTCTGCTTGACGGCGAGCGTCGGGCGGGAGATGGTGCAGCGAGCCTGATCCAGAACGTGTGCAAAGGAGCCCTTTCGTGAGAATCGCCTTTCTCGGAGCCGCCGATACGGTCACCGGCTCCATGTTCCTGCTCGAGACCGAGGCCGGGAACCTGCTGGTGGACTGCGGCCTTTTTCAGGGCCGCCGCCAGGAGTCCCGCGAGCGAAATCTCCGGCTGCCCTCGCCGGTATTCCGGGCGAACGCGGCCTGCCTCACCCACGCCCACATCGATCACAGCGGCGCCCTGCCGAACCTGGTCCGCGGGGGCTGGGAGGGCCCGATCTACACCACGCCGGCCACGGGGGACCTGTGCGGGTACATGCTGCGCGATGCCGCCTACATCCAGGAGTCCGACGCCCGGTGGCTCAACCGCAAGCACCGCGACGACCCCAATTGGGAGGACATCGAGCCGCTATATACCCAAGCCGACGCCATGCAGGCCATCAAACAGCTCGTGACCTACCACTACTGGCGCTCCTTCGAGCCCATGCCCGGCATGCGGGTGGTGTTCTCGGACGCTGGACACGTGCTCGGCAGCGCGAGCGTCCTGGTGGAGGCCGAGGGCAGGCGGGTGCTGTTTTCCGGGGACATCGGCCGGCGCAACATCCCGATCCTGCGGGATCCGGAGGTCCCGGCCAACGCCGACTTCGTGGTGATGGAGAGCACCTACGGCGACCGCGAGCACGGCCCCATCGAGGAGTCGCGCGACGAGCTCGGCCGGATCATCCGGGAGACCGCCACGCGGGGGGGCAAGATCATCATCCCGAGCTTCGCCCTGGAGCGGACCCAGGAGGTGGTCTACGCCATCCACAAGCTTTTCCAGGCTCAGCAGATCCCCGAGATCCCCATCTACGTGGACAGCCCGCTGGCCGTGAACCTCACGCACGTTTTCCGGACCCACCCGGAGTGCTACGACGAGGACATCCTCGAGTGGTCGGCCGAGCACGGCGACCCCTGGGGCTTCGAGCACGTGCGCTACACCACCACCAAGGAAGAGTCCATGGCCCTCAACGTGGCGCAGGGCCCCATGGTGATCATCTCGGCCTCGGGGATGTGCGAGGCGGGCCGGATCCTGCACCACCTGCGCAACAACATCGGCTCTCGCGACAACGCGGTGGTCATCGTGGGCTTTCAGGCGGAGCACACTTTGGGGCGGCGCCTGGCCGAGCAACGCTCCCTGGTGAAGATCTTCGGGGTGAAACAAGAGCTTCGCGCCCGGGTGGAGGTGCTCGACGGCTTCTCCGCCCACGCGGATCGGTCGGGGCTACTGGAGTTCGCCCGGCTGGCGGGCGAGGACGTCTCGCAGTTTTTCCTGGTACATGGCGAGCCCCACGCCCAGCAGGCGCTGGGTGAGGAGATCCGCCGCCGCCAGGGCGACAAGGTCACCATCCCCAGCCGGGGGGAGATCATCACGCTCTGACTCGAGTCTGAGACGCCAACGGGCGAGACGGGTGGCATGAGACGGGTGGCATGAGACGGGTGGCATGAGACGGGTGGCATGAGCGGTGACCCGAAGCGAGCATCCCCGATGACCGACACCTCACACCCTTCGATCCCGGCGGGTACCGCACGCGCGACCTCATCCGGGGAGCCGCGGCTGCCCGGGCTGGAGGACATCCGGCAGGCGGCCGAGCGCATCCGGCCCTACGCGCACCGCACTCCGGTGCTCCGCTGCCAGGGCCTCGACGAGCTCACCGGCGCGCGGCTGTGGTTCAAGTGCGAGAACCTGCAGAAGGTGGGGGCCTTCAAGTTCCGGGGGGCCACCAACGCGGTGCAGTCCCTTCGGCCCCACGAGGCGAAGCGCGGCGTGGCCACCCACTCGTCGGGCAACCACGCGGCGGCCCTGGCCCTGGCCGCCGCCCAGCGGGGCTGCCCGGCCTGGGTGGTGATGCCCACCAGCGCGCCGCCGGTCAAGCGCGCCGCCGTGGAGGGCTACGGCGCCCGGATCGTGGACTGCGAGCCCACCCTCGAGGCCCGGGAGCAGACCCTGGAGCAGGTGGTGGCGCGCACCGGGGCGACCTTCATCCACCCCTACGACGACCCGCGCATCATCGCCGGGCAGGGCACCGCGGCCCTGGAGCTGCTCGAAGAGGTCCCCGACCTCGACGTCCTCATGGCGCCGGTGGGCGGTGGGGGGCTGCTCAGCGGCACGGCCCTGGCGGCCGCCGGCCTGCGCGCCGAAGCAGACGTTCGCTCCGACCTGCGCGTCCGCGGGGCGGAGCCCGAGGGCGCCGACGACGCCTACCGCTCCCTGCGGGAGAACCGCCGGCTCCCCTCGGTGGACCCCCGAACGGTGTGCGACGGCCTGCTGACCTCGCTGGGGCGGCTCAACTTCGCCGCGCTGAGCGCGCACCTCGAGGGCATCGTCACCGCGAGCGAGGAGGCCATCCTGCAGGCCCTGCGCCTGGTGCTCGAGCGCATGAAGCTGGTGGTGGAGCCCTCCGCCGTGGTCCCCCTGGCGGTGCTGCTGGAGCGCAAGCCGGAGCTCGGGGACCTGCGGGGGCAGCGGGTGGGGATCATCCTGTCGGGCGGCAACCTCTCGGTGGAGGGTCTGATCGCCGCATATCGGCAAAGCGTCCCCGGAGCGTGAGCGGCGGTGCGCCTCCTGGTCAGGCCGGCTCGAGCAAACGGCCGCGCTGCAGGAGCAGCTTCTTTCCGATGGCCTGATAGCCCGCCACCTCGCCCTCGAAGCGGACCGCGTCCCCGAAGCGTACCGGCGTCTCGCCGGAGCCCGGGTCCTCGGTCAGGTGGAGCAGGACCTTGGGTCCGATGACGCCCGCCTCGGGCACGGGGACCTCCACTGTCAGCTTGAACCCCGACTCCTCTTTCAGATCCATGTCCAGGCCGTAGATCCGGGTGGAGAAGGTCAGGCTGCCCTCGCCCGTGATCCGCTGCCCCATGAAGGACCGCTTCACGCAGAGCTCCTGGGCCGGTCCGTCTCCTGCCGAGAACACCTCGGACAGCAGACCCGCTGCGTCGGTGCTGTCCTCGGACTCGATATCGGCCCCGGGCTCGGTTCCGGTCTCGGTGTCGGCGCCGGGCCCGGTCTCGGGCTCGGGTGTAGCTTCGACTGCGGTTGTCTCCTCGGTTGTCTCCTCGGTTGTCTCCTCGGCCGTCTCCTCGGCCGTCTCCTCGGCCGTCTCCTCGGCCGTCGCGCTGGACATCTCCGCGGTCTCCGCGTCGGATTCCTTCTCGGTCTCCAGGGAGGCGGAGACGCCCTCGGCCGCCTCGTCCACCGCGTCCGAGGCGCGGTCGGCCATGGACTCCACCAGGTCGGCGGCCCGCTCCGCGGCCTGCTGCAGCCGCGCGGCCTGCTCGCTACCGGAGTGGGTGGGGGCCGAGGGAGCGGGCGCCACGCTCGGCGTTGGGGCGGGCGCCGGGGCTGCGGCCGGGGCAGGGGCCGGAGCAAACGTCGGGGCCGGAGCAAACGTCGGGGCCGGCGCCGAGGCCGAGGCCGGCGCCGAGGCCGAGGCCGGCGCCGAGGCCGAGGCCGAGCCTGGGGTGTCGGTCGGCAGGGGCCGCGCGCTCGCCGCGGTGGGCGGCGACGCGGCGGCAGGCGCGGCAAAGGGGGAAGCGCCGGTCCGCCAGGGGCGCTCCGAGGGCGCCGGTCTGTTGGCTCCAGGGGCGGATCCCGAAGCAGCGTCGGGCCAGCGGAAGGCCGATGATTCTCCGGGCCCGGATCCAGCGGAGGGCCCGGATCCAGCGGAGGGCCCGGATCCAGCGGAGAGCCCGGATCCAGCGGAGGGCCCGGATCCAGCGGAGGGAGCGGAGGGAGCGGATCCAGCGGATGGATACGGGGCGTTTCGATTCGACGCGTTCGAGCGCGTGCCCAATACGGCAGTGGCCTCGGCCAGGCTGCTTGAGGAAGGAGCTGGAACCGGAGCTGTCTGAGGAGCGGGCTGAGGAGCCGGCTGCGCCGCAGGCGCCGGGGTTGACTCTGTCGTCGGAGGATCGGGCGCGGTGGACGGCTCCGGGGCCGGTTGAGCCATAGGCGAGGGGGCGGGGGAGGCCGTGGGCGGAGGGGCCGATGGAGGCGCAGGCGCAGGCGCAGGCGCAGGGGCCGACCCCGGCGTCGGAGGC
>CAYFWA010000202.1:0-9687 GCA_964346625.1 uncultured Myxococcales bacterium | reverse complement strand
CCCCCCGCGCCCCGGCCTCCGGCGCCCCGGCCTTCGCCTCGGCCGCGCCCGGCTTCGTCGTCCCGTTTCCTTGCGGTGAGGCGAGCATGTCGCGGGCCGCCGCCGCCACGTCCGCGAGCAGCGCCTCGGGGACCGGATCCACCCCTGCGCCGTCGCCGGTCCCAGCGTGCGGCTCCCCGCTGGGGTCGGCCTCGCCCACCACCCGTCCGTTTTTGTCGAGCAGCAGCCGCGCCAGCCGGGTCTGCGGCTCGGTGGGGCTCGCGGGCAGGGGCATGGAGCGCGCGTGATTCTCCAGGATCTCCCCGATCCGGTTGGCGTACCGGATCAGCAGCTCCCGCTGCTGCGGGCTGTAGGGCTGGGCCCCGCGTTTTTCGAAGATGAGGGTGCCGTAGCAGTGCGACTCGCCCAGCACCGGCACGCACAGAAACCGGTGCGAGCCGATGAGCGCGTCCGCCGCCTCCAGCAGCGCCTGGGGGATGGCGCCCCGGGCCAGCTCCGCCAGCCGGTCCTCCTCCACCACCTCGCGCCGGTGCCAGGAGCGATACAGCGCGGTCTGCCGCGTCTGCTCGAGCTGGAACACCAGGTCGTTGATGTGCCCCCCGATGATGGACTCCACCTCGCCGAGCTGCTGCTGGCGCTGCAAAAGCAGCCCGATCAGGATGCGCACCTCGTTGCTCGCCTCGTTGAACACGATCAGGTTCGCCGAGTTGCAGCCCAGGGTCTTGGCCGCCCCGCGCAGGATGGACTCGAGCACCGCGTCGATGGACACGGCGTCGCCGGTTGCCGCGTGGCGGGAGGTCGCCTCCGTTTGCCGGGCCGCCGCGCCCTTGGCGGTCTCGGCAGAGGGCACCGCCGGGGGGACGGTGGGGGGGATGGAGTCCGGGTCGTACCGTTGCATGAGGATCGCGAATGGGGCCGTGGGCCACGGCGGCGCCCGACGCCTCCCGGCGTGACGCGGCCCCGGCCTTGGTGCCAGGTCGCCGGCCAGTATAGGGGGATCTCCCCACCGGAAACCACCCCGGGCTCGGCGAGGCGCCGAAAAAAGGTCGCCGGCCGTGCGATATCGCACGGCTCGGGCGAGGCGCGGGCGAATCCGCACGCGTCCTCGCCCACATCAAAGCCCCCCAGCCGAGGGTCCCGCCTGCTGGACCAAAGGACGGCCGACTGTCATTTTCGGCATGAATCCCAGTGGGTTTTTCGACCCTGGCGTGTCGATTCCATCCACGCCCTCCGATGGATCCACCCTTGGCTCACCCCTTGCTAGGCGCTCGCCAGCACCGGGCTCGGAAGACAGGGTTGGCCCACGGACAAGTAACCGAACGGCGAAAACCGAACGGCGAAAACCGAACGGCGAAAACCGAACCGCGAAAACCGAACGGTGAAAACGAAAGGAACGTAACTCGATGCTGGTTACCGTGACAGGCGCCTCCGGACACGTGGGCGCCAACCTCGTGCGCACCCTCCTTGGCCACGGAGACGCGGTGCGCGCCCTGGTGCAGCAGGACGAGGCCCCCCTGGCCGGGCTCGACGTGGATCTGCGCCGGGTGGACGTCACCGACCGCGAGGCCGTGCGCGACGCCCTGCGCGGCTCCGAGGTGGTGTTCCATCTGGCCGCCCACATCTCCATCCGCGGCCACCGCGACGAGGCGCTGCTCCAGCGCACCAACGTGGAGGGCACCCGCCACGTCGTGGAGGCTTGCTTGGGTCACGACGTGCAGCGCTTGGTGCACTTCAGCTCCATCCATGCCATCCGCGGTGACCAGAACGGGACTCCCGTGTGCGAGGACACGCCCCTCGCCATCGAACCCGACTGCCCCTGCTACGATCGCAGCAAGGCCACTGGCGAGCGCGTGGTGCTCGACGCCGTGGATCGCGGCCTGGACGCCGTGATCGTCAACCCCACCTCCATCGTGGGCCCCTACGACTTCAAGCCCTCGGCCCAGGGCCGCGCCCTGCTGACCATGGTCTGCCGCCGCTGGCTCCCCATGGTGCAGGCCGGCTACGACTGGGTGGACGTGCGCGACGTGGTGCGCGGCGCCCTGGCCGCCCTCGAGCGCGGCCGGACTGGCGAGCGCTACATCCTCGGCAGCCAGCGGCTCACCTTCGCCCAGATCGCGGCCCACATCGCCGAGGCCACCGGTCTGCGCGTTCCGCGGCTGGCCCTGCCGCTATGGACCGGCTACCTGGGCGTGCCCTTCGCCCGCCTGTGGTCCGCCCTCACCGGCGCCCGCCAGCTCCTCACCGTGGAGAGCATCCGCATCCTCACGCGTCACCACACCGTATGCTGCGACAAGGCCCGCGCCGAGCTCGACTACGCCCCCCGCCCCTTCGGCGAGACCATGGCCGACACCTTCGCCTGGTACCGCGACGCCGGCCTGCTCCCCCCCCGCCTCGTCCGCGCCGCCGCGCTGCCGTCCACTTTGGGCCATTGAGTCGGGTTGACCTACTGGCGGAACAGCTCGTTGAGAAACCGGCAGTACCGTTTCCGGCAGTACCGTTTATTGGCGGAACAGCTCGTTGAGAAACCGGCAGTACCGTACGAAGTCGGCGGCCATGGCGCCGGGGTCCACGTCGACGTAGAGGCTCTTTGCCAGGTGGAAGTTGAGCTTGGAGTGGTGCTTCGCCGTACATCCAGGGGGGATGTCCCATCCCCCCTCCCCGCGCGAGTGAATCGCGCGGGGGCCCCTCCCCCAATCGGCGCTTCGCGCCAGTCAGCCTTGGTTGCTCTTCGCGTCCTCGTGCCGATGTGTCGTGGGGTTGTCGCCGAACGGCGCACGGTAGATAGCAGGTTCCATGCTGAGCCACAATCCGTACATCTAGACATCCAGGGGGGATGGTTGTCCCCTCCCCCAATCATCGCGCTTCGCGCCGCTGCAGGGGAAGAGGCCGAGGCTGCAGGGGAAGATGCCGAGGTTCCGTGAAACAGGTGAGTGAGCCCTACGGAACGCGACGCCACGGAGGAAGCCTTGTCTCCGATGCGGGCTGTGTGCTCCTTATTGGCGGAACAGCTCGTTGAGAAACCGGCAGTACCGTACGAAGTCGGCGGCCATGGCGCCGGGGTCCACGTCGACGTAGAGGCTCTTTGCCAGGTGGAAGTTGAGCTTGGAGTGGTGCTTCGCCGACAGGGTCTCGCCCCGGGTGTCGGCCAGGTCGCTGGCGCGGCGCCAGAGCTCGTCCAATCGGGAGCCGAGCAGGCGCGAGTAGGCCAGCACGCCGCAGCTCGCCGCGGCGGTGGAGGCGTAGACCTCCAGGGCAGGGGGGTGCTCCTCGTCGTCGGTGACCGTCCAGGCCGCAGAGGTGGCCACCAGGCGGTTGGGTAGCACCATGAGGACCACCCCGTCTTCGGGCGTGAGGAGCTGCTCCACCTCCTGGCAGACCGCCTGGACGCGGTCGTCCTCCTGGTCGAGCAGCGAGCGCCAGAGGGTGTCGATGGTGGGCTTGTGGCGGCGGTAGACCTCGGCGAAGGCCTCCGAGATGTCGTCCCCGTCCTCGCCGATGTGCTCGGCCACGTGATCGAACAGCCGGGAGATGACGAACCCGTAGCGCTGGGTCAGGGTGTGCAGATCCTGCTGGAGACCCTCGGGATCCAGCCGGGCGGGGATCTCGCGGCGCAGCCAGCTCTGGAAATCCCGCAGCAGGAGCCGGGCGTGCTCCGAGGCCGTGGGGAGGGTGCGCAGGCGCTCCAGGTGCTCGTACATCCAGTCGTAGCCGATGGAGCGCACCACGCGCGTCTCCTCGGCCGGAGTGCCGTCCAGGCTCATGAAGATCGGCAGGATTTCATACCCCCCCGCCTCGGGCTGGGCCCACTGGTGGTACAGATCCAGCAGGTATTCCTCGGTGCGAAACGTCCAGGGGCGACCCAGGCTCGACTGGGACTGCCGCCAGGCGTCGCGTGGGGCGAGGCGGTTCTCCACGTAGATCGCCACGCCGTAGCTGTCGTTCCACAGGCAGATGTCCACCCGGCCCTCCCCGGTGCCCAGAGCGAAGTCCGTGCGGACGTTGGTTTCGCGTAGATCTGCGGCCCGCACGTCCATGAGATCCCAGTCCAGGACGGTATCCATCAACGATTCCCACGGAATGGGGCTAACGCCGGTGGCCGGCTGGCCCCGCTCCGCTGGGGGATTGCGGATCGCCTCGGCCAAAAAAGCCCGTAAAAACGAGTCCTCGAGGCCGTGGCCCGCGTTGGGGTTGAGCAGCCAGGCCAAAAAATCGTTGATGCTCGCCGCGCGCTCGCCGGCGCCCAGGATGGAAAAGACGTTGGGCTCGCGGACCTCCCGGTCCACCCGGCCAAATGCGGGCTCCCCCAGCAGGTCGGCCAGGGCGGTGCGGATTCGCGACTCCACGGGATTCATGAAAAATCTCCAAGCTCGGGTGGGATTTCGGCTTCAAGCTTCGGGACGGCCCGACCCGGGGGGCATCGTGGTCTGTTCGAGCCTGTATTCTCGATAGCGATTGTAAGGAAGTGATTGTAAGGAAGTGATTGTAAGGAAGTGATTGTAAGGAAGTATCGACCGATTTGTAAGGAAGCTTTGGCCGATGGCCGAATGGCCGATCACGGGCATTGATTTTGGCTATGCCTCCGATCTATAATCCCTCTGGCCCTTTATATCAAATTGCGCAAAGAGAGGTCGCCACCATGAACCGCCGACTCCCAGTAATCATTTGCCTGGCCTTCTCCTTCGGGCTTTGGGCCTGTGGTCCGACCGACGACAACGACAACAACCAACAGGACAACAACAACAACAACAACGAGTCCACCGGCTGCGCTTCGGACGCGGACGGGGACGGGATCTGCGACCGCTTCGAGGACGCCGACACCGCGGTGGACACCGACGGCGACGGCACGCCGGACTTCCAGGATCTCGACTCGGACGACGACGGCATCGCCGACTCGGTGGAGCGGGGCAACGGGGAGCCTGGCGATGCGCCCCGGGACTCGGACATGGACGGCACGCCGGATTTTCGGGACACCGACTCGGACGGCAACGGGCTGTCCGACGACGTGGACGGCACCGCGGACATTGACGGCGACGGCCTGGGCAACTACGCCGACCTCGACGACGATGGCGACGGGATCCCCGACGAGGTGGAGATGGACGGCTCGCCCTTCTCCCCCCCGGACACCGATGGGGACGGCGTGCCCAATTATCAGGACATCGACTCGGACGGTGACACGATTCTGGATCTGCACGAGGGCGGCGGCGGCATCACCGACACCGACGGGGACTCCATCCCGGACTACCTGGATCTGGACTCTGACAACGACGGCATCCTCGATAGCGTGGAGGCTGGCGACGAGAACCCGAACACCGTCCCGGTGGACTCGGACGGCGACGGGGTGCCCGACTACCGGGACGCCGACTCGGACAACGACGGCCTGCCCGACGGCCAGGAGGATCTCAACGGCAACGGCGTGGTGGATCCCGGTGAGTCCGACCCGCGAAGCGAAGACACCGACGGCGACGGCGTGACCGATCTCATCGAGGTGGCCGCCGGCACCGACCCGCAGGACAGCGCCGACAACCCGCAGGCCCTGGGCCACTTCGTGTTCCAGGTGCCCTACGAGGAGCCCACCGATCCGCTGGATGACACCCTGGAGTTCCGCACCTCGGTGCAGTTCGCCGACCTGTACTTCCTGCTGGACCGTACGGGCTCCATGGGGGCGGAGTTCGACGCCCTGGCGGTGCCCTCGGGGATCCCGCAGATCATCAGCGACCTCACCTGCCAGAAGTCTGGCACGCCCTGCGCGCTGGACTCGGACTGCGGCGCGGACCAGGTGTGCTTCAGCCAGGAGTGCATCCAGGATCCCCTCTCGGGCTCCGGCTGCGTGGCGGATCTGTGGACGGGCTTCGGCTACTTCGAGGACTGCAACGAGTACGTCCACCAGGTCACCCCCCAGCCGGATCCCCAGATCACGGCCAACGCCGTCTCCTCGGTGGGTATGTCGGGGGGCACCGAGGCGGTGCTGCAATCCGCCGCCTGCGTGGCCGATTCGTCCTACGGCTGCACCACCACGGTCTGCGAGAGTGATCCCCAGAAGGTGGGCTGCGCCGGCTTCCGCGCCGACGCGGTGCGCATTCTGATCCACATCACCGATGCGGGCAACCAGGCGGGGACGGGGTGCGGGCCCTCCACCGCCGACATCGCCGGGCAGGCGCTCTCGGCCGAGGGCATCAAGTACATCGGCCTGTGGGGCACCGGCGACAATGGCGGGAACCCCTGCGGATCGGCACAGGAGTGCCTCACGGACGTGGGCATCGCCTCGGGGACCCTGGACACCAGCAACCAGCCGTTCATGTACGAGGCGCTGGACTCCGCCGTGGTCAACGCCACCGCGCAGGGCGTCATCGATCTCGTGCAGGGCGTACCCCTGCGGGTCACCATCGGCGCCGAGGACCTGCCGGGCGACGACGGCGACGCCCTGCAGTTCATCGACCACCTCGAGGTGAACATCAGCGGCCAGGGCAACTGCACCAACGTGTCCCCGGTGGAGGACTCCAGCGGCAACGGCCACGACGACACCTTCCCCTCGCTGGTCGGCGGCACGCCGGTGTGCTGGGACGTGATCCCCATCCCCCAGAACGACTTCGTGCCCGCCACCGAGCAGCCGCAGGTGTTCAAGGCCCGCCTCACCGTCTACGGCGACGGCTCCCCCCTCGACGAGCGGCAGGTCTACTTCCTCATCCCGCCCGTGATCGAGGGACCCGTCGGCCCAGACTGACCCACATCCCCCCGCAGCGCACCTTGGATTCGCCCGCGTCGGCGCGGGCGAATCCAAAGGTGCGCAAGTATTGCGCCTCCCACCAAAACTCTTCCCGCAGCGTACCCTCTCCGCCCGCGTCGGCGCGGGCGTAAGTAATGCGACTCCCACCACATCCATCCCTGAACCGCGCAGAGCCCCGCCCCCCACTCGCTTTCCCTGTCCACCCCGCTCCCTGCTCTGTTCACCTGTCCGCCGAGGCCCCCGCTCCCGCCCCCTGTCCATATCCGGATCCCCTGGCTTTCCCCCCGCCCATCCGTTACCCTGACCCCATGCGAATCCAGGATCCATCCCTCTCGCGGCGGGGATCGCGAGCGCCGCGGCTCTGCTCCCCCTCTTCCAACCACCCCCCGACCAAGACCCTGGCCTTGTGCCTGGCGCTGTCCCTTTCGGCCCTGACGATCGGCCCCGGTTGCACCACGCCCACCGGAGGTGACGACGAGCCGATCCCGGCGCCGGAGTTCGGGCTCGGGGGCAAGGCCGATGGGAACCTCTGCGATCCCGCGGCGGATCTGTGCTGGCCCACCCACCAGCAGGACTCCATCCGGGCGGTGATCACGGCCCAGGACCGCCTTTTGCTGGGCATCGGGGACGCCCGCGTCAACGCCAGGCAGCTCGTCGCCGGGATCGAGGAGCTGACCATCAAGCTCACGGAGGCCGAGCTCGAGGCGCTCCCCGAGCTGTCCGCCGAGGCCGAGGCCTTGGCGCCGGACGCTGGTGAGACCGATCGGCAGGCCTTCCTGGGTGCGGCCCACGACGCAATCACCGAGCGGCTCATCGCGCACTACGTCTCCGCCCTCGCGGTGCCGGTGGGCTCGGCCGCCGAGGCCGAGGAGGCGGGCAAGGCGGACGACTTCGGCGACCAGGCCGATCCGGGCACGCGCGACGATCTTTCCGAGGGCATGCGGGAGTCCCTGCAGCTTCTGCGGGATGCCGGCGTGGCGGGCAAGCTCTACGCCCTGATGTTCGAGCAGCTCGGCGGCCTGGACGACCTGCCGCCGCTTTTCGACGAGGCCTTCCCGTTTTCCGAGCCTCGCGAGGATCGCGTGGAGCGGATCCTGGATCACTACCAGCTCGCCTCGGCCGGCGCCGCGGCGGTGGCGGGGGTGGAGGGGTTGATCCCGGTGGCGGGCATCGTGATCAGCTTCTCGCACAAGACGGTGATGGACTTCCGCATCCGGGCGCGGTTGAGCCTTGAGATCGCGGCGCTTTACGGCGTGGACGTGCGCGAAGGGCTCAACCTGTTCCTGGTGGCCTCCACCATGATGGGGCTGCTGGACACGGCCGACGCCCGGACGGTGATGGGCACCAGCTTCGGGATCCGGATGCTGGCCAACATCGCCTTCAAGTACGGCGTGGGCACCAGCGTCAACGCCGTGGTGCGCTCGCTGGCCACCCGGGTGGTGGCCTCGCTGCTGACCCACATGGGGCGCAAGGGGGCCGAGCTGGCCGCCTCGGCCACGGCCCGCACGGCGGCCACTCGGGTGGCCCACCAGATCCTCGGCTACCTCACGCTGGGCTTGACCGTGGTGGTGGACGCGGCGGCCTCGGCCTACCTGGCCACCAACGTGGGCCACGACGCCCACGCCATGTTCCGTCCCTGGGCCGTCGGCATGACCACCACCGCGGCCCGGTACCTGGCAACCCCGGAGGACCGGCGCTGCGCAGCCCTGGCGCTGGGGGATCTCATCCTGGCGGACGGCACCGCCGACGCCACCGAGCAGCAGCTCCTGGCCGCGCACCTCGGCCGCGCCGCCTGGGTGGACGGGGCCGGGGGCGGCGGCAGCGGGAGCGGGGACTGGCAGTGGTTCGGCGACGAGCACCACCAGCGGGCCCAGGAGGCCGCCGGCGTGGGCCTGCCGGGCACTGCCGCCAACCTCCAGGCCCGCCAGGAGGTGGAGCAGTGCCTCACTCGCTGGCGCGACCTTGCGTCCGCCGAGCGCCTCACCGTGCTGTCGGACCTGTACACCATGGCCTCGGTGGATGGCGAGCACCACGCGGCCGAGCTCGAGCGCTACGCGCTCTACGAGTCCCTGCTCGTGGACGGCGCGGGGCTCACCAACCGCGACCTGCGCGAGTCGCACCTGGCCCTCATGCGCCAGGTCATCACCACGTTGCTGGTCTCGGCCGAGGAGGCTGTGCCCGAGGACCAGGTCGAGACGGTCCAGTCCCTCCCCACGGACGCCCGCCTCGAGTTTCTCACCCAGGTGCCCGCCAACCTCCGGGCCGCGGTGACCTGCGCCTACGAGGGCACCTGTCCCTGACTACGTCTCGGGTCGTTTCGAGTCCTGAAACGAGCTTTTGAAACCAATGCGCTTTTAAAACGTCGCGCCGGCAGGGGCGTGAAGTCGTGTCCGCGATGCGACCGAGAGGGGACCGAAACCGGGGGGGGACCGAAATCGCGGTGGGGATCCCGCTACGGGTAGTCCGGCTGGGGCATGTCGCCGCCGATGTCCTCGGGGGGCGAAAGGTGCGTGATGGTGAGGGTCACGGTCTCGATGGTGGGGTTGGTGTGCCCGTCGTCTTCCTGGCACAGCAGGTCCAGGGTCTCGAGCAGGTCGTCCTCGGCCGCGGCCACCCCGTCGGGGGCGCTCAGCCGATCGTAGGTAAAATCAGCGATGGCCGTGCGCAGCCGATCCTCGGCGTCGGCCCGGCGGTCCAGCAGGCTCTGGTAGCTCACCTGGTTCCAGGTCATGGCGCTCACCCAGAAGGTGACGTAGCCCCCATCCACCAGCCAGGCGCTCAGCTCCTCGGGCCCGCTGCCCTGCGCCGGGAACCGCACCGTGTAGTACTGCGGCTCCGGCTCCGCCCCCGCGAGCCCGATGGAGGCGTCCGGCTCGGGCTCCTCGCCCACCCCCAGGGACCGGCTGCAGCCCCCCAGGCCGGAGACCGCCACTCCGCCGGCCGCCACCGCCGCCCCGGTCACC
>CAYFWA010000201.1:8234-9689 GCA_964346625.1 uncultured Myxococcales bacterium | reverse complement strand
CAGTCCAGACCCGCGAGCGAAGCGAGCTCACGCAGCCAGCCGGGATGAATCGGCGTCCCGAGTGCAGAGTTTATTTTGACCCGCTCCCTTAGTTCAACCGGCTCACCGTGCGCTGGTAGGCGTCGCGCTCGGGGCTGGCGTCCATCAGGGGGCCGAGCTGGCGAAGCAGCATCTCGCCCTCGGGCTCCAGCCCGATGCGCAAGGCGAGGAGCCCGGCGTGGAAGGCCGCGTCGCCGAAACGTGGATCCCGCTCCACCACGGTGAGCAGCATATCCAGGGCCTCGGCCGACTCCATCCGGATCCGGCGCTCGATCTCGGTGGGCTCCTCGTCATCGTCCTCCACCGACAACTGCGCCGACGCCAGACGGATGCGTGCCTCGAGGTAATCCTGGGCCGGGGAGGTGTCGCCCAGCAGCCGGGCCTTCACCAGCTCCTGGGCCGCCGCCTCCATCTCGTCGCAGTAGAACAACACCCGGGCGAAGTGCAGCCGGACGCGCCAGTCCCGCGGATCGGAGCGCACCGCGAGCTTGGCCGCGGCCAGGGCGTTCTGGGGCTTTTGCTGCAGCAGCCAGGCCTCGATGGTGGCCGCCGCCTCGATGGCGGGAAAGTCCCGGTAGGTCAAAGACGCGCGGCTGGGGATCAGCGGAGACACGGCGCGAAGCCGCGAGCGCAGCCGGCGCAGGTTGTTGGGCGACAGCGGCGACTGTAGGTCCTCGATCTCCCGCGCCTGGCGCCGCGATCTCAACCACAGCCAGACCGCCAGGCCGGCGGCGAGCACGGCGACGGCGATCAGCACGTAGACGAGGATCAGGTCCAGCACAGCTCGCTCCTTGTGTCGCGCCTCGGTGTTTGTTGTATAGTTGTATATGAGCATAGCGCAAGCGCCCCCCGCCGCAACACCCCGAAGGGGGGACCGCTGGCCGGCTCCGGTGGCCGGATCCGCAGGCCGGGTCCGGCGGCCGGAGCCGCGGGCCGGGTCCGGCGGCCGGGGGCAGCGTCGAGACCTGTTGGCGTTGGCCCTCAAGGGGAGCGCTGTCGCTGCGACAGCGCTCGGTATTGCGCAGGGGTGTTCACGTTGAGCCGACAGTCGGGATCCTCCACCGGCACGTCCCGCAGCGCACACCGCCCCTGGCCCACCGCGCGCTGGATCAATCCCCGCAGCCCGCCCTCGGCGCTGGAGTCCTCCCCGCTGAGCAGAGCGGCGGGGACGTAGATCGGGTGCCCGGGTTCCCCGCGATGCACCGGCCGCACCACGGCGTCGGGCGTCCGGCGGGCGGCCCCCGCCACGGCCTGCACCGTGGTCGGCGCCACAGCCGGCGCGTCCACCGGCCACACCAGCAGCCCTGCTGGGCGCGTACCCGGTTTACTCCCCTCGTCGCCGGCCTGGCGCACGGGTCCCACCTCGTCGCCGGCCTGGCGCACGGGTCCCACCTCGTCGCCGGCCTGGCGCACGGG
>CAYFWA010000201.1:0-8134 GCA_964346625.1 uncultured Myxococcales bacterium | reverse complement strand
CTGGCGCACGGGTCCCACCTCGTCGCCGGCCTGGCGCACGGGTCCCACCTCGTCGTCATCGGTCCCACCCGCGAGAGCGCTCCCACCCAGCCCCAGCGCTGCCGCGCCGGTGCGCACCGAGTGGAGCATGTCACCCGCGTCCGGGGGGACGGGCACCGCGCGCAGCGCCCCGCCGAGCCCCTCCCCCTCGAGCCGGGCGGTCAGCGCGAGGTCGTCGCGCCGATACACCACCGCCACCGGCGAGGCCCCCACCGTGGGAGCGCGCAGCTTTCGAAGCAGCGTCCCCAAAAAGTCGGTCTCGCCGAGGGCCAGCAGGGGCTTGGACCGACCCATGCGCCGCGACCGGCCCGCGGCGGGGATCACGGCGCCGATAAGAATCGAGCCGTTGGCCGCGGTCTGTCTCACGCCGCCGGCTCGCCGTCGGCCTGCTGCCCTGCGCGCACCTGGACCAGCTCGGCCAGGATGGACACCGCGATCTCGGCCGGGGCGCGTCCGCCGAGGGGAATCCCGGCCGGGCTGCGCACGTGGGCCAGCTCCTCGTCCGTTGCGCCCGCCTCGCGCAGGTGGGCGTCGAGCTTCTTGCGCTTGCTGCGGCTGCCGATCATGGCCAAATAGCGGGGGCGGTGGGGCAGCAGGCCGGCCACCAGGGCGAAGTCGAGGCTGTGGCTGTGGGTCACCACCACCACGTAGGTGTGCGCCGGATCCGCGAGGTGAACCTCGTCCAGCTCTCCCAGCCGTTCCGCGGTCCCGACCGTGGACAGCACGGTGGCCCGGGGAAAGCGCTCCGGCGTGCGCAGCTCGTCCCGCCCGTCGCACACCACCACCTGGAAGGCGCAGCGCGCGGCCATGTCGCACAGGTGCTCGGCGATGTGTCCGGCGCCGAACAGCAGCAGCCGGTGTGCCACGCCAAGGGGCTCCAGGAACACCGTGGTGAACCCACCGCAGCCCATGCCCAGATCCTGGCCGAGATCGAAGCGCTCCAGCCGCGCTTGCCCCTCGGTCAGCACCTCCGTGGCCAGCGCCCGCACCCGGTGCTCCAAGGCCCCCCCGCCCACGGTGCCGTGAATCCGCCCATCGGGGTGCACCAGCATCCGGGCGCCCACCTCCCGGGGCGCCGAGCCGCGCACCTCCACGATGGTGGCCAGCACCCCGCGCTGCCCGGCGCGCCGCATCGCGGCCACTTGCTCGAAGACGTCGTCCATGTGCCTGCCTCCGTCCGAGATTCCTAGCGTTACTCACTTCACCACGAGCTTGTCTCCCGCGCCCCGGCCAAAGGTCTCGGGGTGGTACATCTCCTCGGCCTTGGGCGGCGGCACCACGAAGGTACCCGGGGTGATGGCTCGCGCCGTGTAGCGGTAGGTGTACACGCCCGCGGGCAGGTAGGAGGTGAACGCCTCGGCCCGCTCGTCGCGCAGGTTCTGGTGCACGAACCACGCCCGGCGACGCCAGCCCCAGTACCGGTAGGCCAGGCCGCGGCGCCCCGACGCTCGGACCCGCCGCCGGCGAGGGCGGCGGATCCGGTTGGAGCGCGACGACCGGGTGCGCTTGGCGCTCATCTTGCCCGGCGTCTGCTGCCCGCCACGCAGGGCGGGGTTGATGGGCTCCAGCCCCGCGGGCAGCGGGTCCACCAGGGCCACGTGATAGCGGCGCGCCTCGGCCACCATGGTCACCACCACCCGCACCCGGGCCCCGGCGCGGACCTGCCAGGTCCCGTCGGGCAGCCGGATCACGTCCTTGGGATCGTCTGTGGCCTCGTAGCGGCGCTGCACCGTGAACCCGTGGTCCGCCGGAGGTGGCTTGAGATCCGTGGGCGCGTAGCGCAGGCCCACCCGGTAATAGAGGCGGCCGGGGCCCTGCTTGTCGAGCACGAGCTTTTGGGACTGGCCCACCTCGCCCAGCATCCGCATGGGGATGGAGACCTGGTGCCGATCCGTGCTGCGCCCGGCGTAGCGGTGCTGGCCGGCGTAGCGCTCGCCGAGCCAGATGCGCGCCACGAAGTTGGGCGTGGTCTTCTCGTAGGTGTTGAAGTACCGATCCAGCGCGAGCAGCACCCACACCGTCTCCTGGGTGTTGGCCCACCGCCCCTTCTTGCGGTGGGCGAGCAGCCCCCGCACGATCTTCGGGATCAGCTCGCTGCGGGGCTGATCCTTGATCAACCCCTCGAGCAGCAGGCCGTCGATGCGCCGATCCGAGTGCAGGATCAGGTGCCCGCCGTCGCTGTAGGAAGTCCGGAAGTGGGCGGCCCCGGCGGTCTCGGTGACCCGGTTTTTCAGGTCCCGGCGGATCTCCGCGATCGCGGTGGTGGCCTCGGGGCGGCCCGACAGCACGGGGTAGATCCACGCGATGGCCTCCAGGGGGGGCGCCTTGCCCCCGGCGAGCTTCTTGTACAGGCTCTTGGCCTTGTCCACGTCGCCATCGCCGGCGTGCTGGCGCACGTAGAGGCTGTAGGCCACGATCACCCGCCGGATCCGCTCCCCGTAGCTGCTGGGGATGTGCCGCTCGATCTGTTTGAGGTACCCGAGGCCCTGGCGCAACATCGGGGGCGGGACGGTGAAGCCCTTTTCCTTGGCCCGCACCAGGGCGTGGGTGACGTGCACCGACAGAAACGGCCACGAGCGGTTGTAGCGGCGCCAGAAGCCCCAGCCGCCGTCCGGGTTCTGCATGTAGCGCAGCCGGCGCAGATCCCGACCCACGGCGGCCTCGAGCTTCGCCTTGGGCGGCAGCCCCGGGGCGTCGAAGGCCTCGAGCACGTCACGCAGGGCCGCGATGGAAAGGATCCGGGAGGCGATCTGCTCGGAGCAGCCATAGGGGTATTTGTACAGGTACACCACCGCGTCGGTGAGCGCGTGCAGCGCCGTGGAGGACGTGCTCACCCGCAGCCCGCCGAACTCCTTGATGACCCCCTTGGGCATCTGCACGGGCTGGATGGCCGCGCCCTGGTCCACCGTGCCGTAGGTGGCGAAGGCCTCCGTGGTGGCGGGGGTCCAGACCGGGAGCTCGCGCTCCGCCGCGTCCGCCCAGCTTCCCGAGGCGGCCACCACCTGCAGCCGCGCGGTGCCCGGATCCGCGGCCCGCGCCGGGAAGCGCACCTCGCGCCGGTCGTTGGCCGGGACGCGCACCTGCCGGCCGCGGGCGCCGGTCCACTTCACGTTGGTGCCCCGCACCGCCACCTGCACCGCCAGCTTTTCGTTGGACTGATTCTGGATGACCACGGGGAAGGCGAACCGGTCACCAAAGTTCAAAAAACGCGGCGGCTGAGGCCGCAGCATGAGCGGCTGCTGCGCCACCACGTGGGCCTCGCCGTAGCCGTAGTGGGTCGCCTTGGCCACCGCCACGGCCATCACCCGGTAGCGCGTCAGGTTGTCGGGCAGCTTCACCTTCACCTGCGCGCGCCCCCGGGCGTCGGTGGTCACCGCCGGCGCGAAGACCGCCAGCGGGGTGAGGTCCTTGCGCACCCGGATCCGGGGGCCGCTGGGCGCGTCGTCCCCCGTCTTCTTCTCGGCCTTGGCCAGCTTCGCCATCTTCTTCTTGGGCGCCCGCTTCGCGCTGCGACGCCGCAGCCCCCGCGAGGGCGCCGGCTGGGGCAAGGCGCTGCCGAGCCCCGCCTTGGCCCCCGGGGCGCGGCGCTGCACCGCGGTGTCGGCGCGTCCTTCACCGCGCATGGCCTCGGCCAGCTTCAGCGGATCCATCAGCTTCACGTAGCGTCGCAGGTAGTGGTCCCGCACCCCGGCGGAGCGCCACGGGTGAAACGTGGACAGCGGACTGGACAGCTTGTAGCCGGTGAGCGCCAACACCGCCTCGTCCACCGCCACCAGGGCCACCTCGGCGCCGGCCACGGGCTGCCCCGCGGCGTCTCGCAGCGAGACGTCGATGGCCGTGTGCCCGCCGGGCACCACCTTGTCGGGTCGCGGAGTCACCGCCACCTTCAGCTTCCGCGCCAGGGGCGGCACCGAGAGCGACGTCGAGCCGCTGGCGTAGGCCGGGCGCCGCGGGAGCTTGGGATCCGGCTCCCCCCGGCGATCCAGCCGCGGGGCCGAGCCCGCCAGATCCACCTGCACCCGCAACCCAGGGTAGTGCTCCTTGGTGATGGGTAGCTCGAGGGTGGTGGAGGTGGACCTCATGGAGAAGCGCCGCCGGAGCAGGATGCCCGCCCGGCGCACGGTGAGCACGCCCTCGGCCGGGGCGAAGGGCGCGAGCACCAGCAGCTTCGCCGTGTCGCCCGGCTGGTAACGCTCGGCCGACTCGATGATCCGGACCTTCTCCTTTTTCACCTTCCGCACGGGGGGAAGCCGCCCGCCGCTGACGTAGCGGGTGATCACCGTGCGGCTGGGGCGGCCCTGCGCGTCGCTCACCCGGGCGCGGATGAGGTAGCGGCCGCCCTTTTTCGTCTCGAAGGTGCAGGTCTGGGCCTTGGTCTTGCCCGCCACCCGGCAGTCCTGGGCGTCCATCTCCTTGCGCCGCCACTTGCCGCCCTCATGGCGCCAGGCCAGGCGCACCGCCTGCACCGCTGCCAGCGGGCCCACCTGGGCCTTGCCCTCGAGATCCGTGACGATCACCTGCACCTTCAGCGGCGTGCCCTTCTTGACGAAGTAGCGCTGGGTGCGCAGCCCGACGGTGCGGCGCGCGGGGTGCACCAGCAGGGACTTGTCGGCGGTCCAGGTGCGGCGGCTCACGTCGTGCACCGTGGCGGAGACCTTCACCCGCATGGGCACGGCCGGCTCTACCCGGTCGAAGTGGATCCGCAGCCGGTCCTTGCCGTCGCCGTCGGTGACCCCCTCGTGGGTCTTGCGCTGGGTCTTCACACCCCGGACCTTACGGCCCCACCGCGACCCGCTGCCCCCGAAGCTCCAGCCCCGCCAGTTGGGCGGCGTGTAGTGGGCCCGCGCCGTGGCGGCGCTCCAGCTCACCTTGGCCCCGGGCAGGCCGCCGCCCGCGTAGTAGCGCGCCGTCACGGCCACGTCCGCGTGGCCCCCCACCACGTGGGGGCCCGGGGATGCCTCGGCGGCCACCTCGAACTCGGGGCGCTTGAACTCCTGGATGCGGAACCGGTGCCGGGTGGACCCGCTCCGCGGACCCATCAGCCGTAGCTCCACCCGGGCGCGGCCGAGGTTCACGTCATCGGGGAGATCGAACTCCAGGTGAAACCCGCCCATGGGGTTCAACGCGGCCGTGCCGTTGCCGAGCTTGTTGCCCCGCGGTCCCTTCACCGTCCAGGCCACCTTGCTGTCATCGGCAGACAGCAGCCGGATGCCTCCGGTGGCCCCCATGTCCACCGCCCGCACCCACCCCTTGAGGCGCACCTTCTCCTTGGGCTTGTACAGCTTGCGGTCGTCGAAGACGAACCACCGCACCTGCTCGCCGGGGGCCGCCCGGCGATACCAGTAGCTGCGCCCCCAGCGGTAGCGGCTCTCGGGCAGCATCACCAGATCGTCCCGCGTCCGGGCCACCAGCACGGCCTTGGCCGAAGCCGCCGAGGCGGGCAGCCGGATCCGGGCCATGCCCTTGGCGCCGGTGGTCCCCTTGGCCCCGGCCGACAGCACGGCCACCCGGGCGCCCTTCACCGAGCTCCCGTCCGCGAGGCGGGACACCCACGCGTGCAGGTGGCGGTGATCCACCATGGCGTCCACCGCCAGGTGCGTGGCCTGAATCCACGTCGTGACGTAGTGGCGCCGGTGCTTCTTGTCGGGCAGGGGCCACTGGGACACCTGCACCACGAGCTGGCCGTGGCCCTTGGCGTTGAGGAAGGGATCGAGGGGGACCGTCGTCTCCACGAGCTCGTCCTGGCCGCCCTTCACGTCCAGGGTCCACGTCTTCGCCAGGGTGCCGGGCTGAGGCGGTGGCTCTTTCGCGTAGCGAAACTTGCGCCGCCACTGAAACTTGCGCCGCCACTTTAGATAGGTCTCCCAGTCGGAAGGCTTCACCTTCCAGACCCGCACCCGGAGCTTGTCGTGGTTGATGCTGAAGACCCGCACCGCCGGATCCGCGCTCGGGTCCAGCACCGTCAGCTTCTTGTACTGCCCCATGAGCGCCGGACGCGCCTCCTGGAAGGCGAACTTGATTTCTTGGGCTTTCCCCAGGGTCTGCCCGAAGGCGTCGGGCAGCGACGCCGGGAGCCTCACCGTGTAGATGGTGTTGCCCTTGGTGCGCCCGTAGACGCGCAGGTAGCGGCCTCGGGCCACGATCCGCATGTCCCCGATGGCGGGCGAGACCCGGATCTGCCGGGCGATGTCCTTGGTTTCGAGCTGCTTTTCGTCCAGGGGGTTGTTGAACCGGATGGACAGCCCCCGCGGCGGCCGACACTGCCGGGTGACCCGGCAGCTCGACCACTTCACCTCGAGGGGCGCGTAGGTCTTGAACTCGAAGGTCTGCGTCTCGGTGGTCTTGCGGGGGCCCTCCGCCGACGGGGTCCCCGGCCCCACGCTCACGGTATAGGTGGTGGCGGGCGCCAGGGGCTTTTCGGGCACGAAGGCCACCCAGCGCGGGCCGCGCTTCTTTACTCGCGACTTTGCCTGGCGAAGGAACCGGCGCAGCTTCTCGTGGGCCGCGATCTCGGCCGCCGTGGCGGCCCGCAGCGGCCACTTGCGCCCGCCCCCCTCGAGCCGAATGGTCTCGAGCACCGCCGCCGGGTCGATGCGCTGGTCGAAGCTCGCCAGCAGCATCGGGTCCAGCCGGTGCGGCCCCCCGGTGGGGTAGCGCCCGAGCAGGCGCGGCGGGGGCGTGGAGAAGCTCCACTCCTTGGCCTCGGACAGCTTCTTGCCGTGCTTCGACTTCGTGCCCGCCGGCACCTTCGCCGTGAAGAGGGTGGCCATGGGG
This sequence comes from uncultured Myxococcales bacterium, assembly GCA_964346625.1. Classification (GTDB taxonomy): domain Bacteria; phylum Myxococcota_A; class Polyangia; order HGW-17; family JAJRWW01; genus CAYFWA01. The sequence continues at coordinate 1,321 of CAYFWA010000201.1, read as the reverse complement.
AACCGGTGCTCGGTTTCGAAAAGCAGCGTCTTGGTGCCGATCCAGCGCCAGGTCCCCTCGAGCGTGGGCTTCAGCGTCACCGGCACGCCCTGGGCCAAGGTGTCCTTATGCGACGTCACGGCCACCATGGGCTGCGAAAACGTCACGCTCAGCTTGGGCGCCATCTTCACCGCCCCGCTGGGGGACACGCGCAGCACCTTCAGCGCCCCACCGCCCTTGCCCGAGCCGCTTCCCCCCGCTCCTGCCGGGGGCTTGGACCGCGTCGCCGCGGGCGGAGGGAACACGTGCTCGACGGTCTTGCCGGTGCGCGGCGGCGGCAGGCTGCGCTTGCGAAAGGCAAAGGTCTTTACGTCCGAGGCCTTCGCCCCCACCGGCTTGGCCCGCGCCAGCAGCGCCCGGGTGGCGGCCGCGGAAAGCGGCTTGCCCTGGGCCACCTTGGCACGCCCTCCACCCGCGTCGGGAGACTGCCCCGGCTCCAGCCGGATCACCAGCCCCTCGGCCTTGTCGCCGTCGCCCCCCGCCACGCTCCCCCGCGCCGCCCCGGCCGGCAGGATCGACGGGGGGATGATCGCGAGCTTCGCCTGGGTCTCCTTGCCGCCGTCGTCCTTACCACAGCCCGTCTGCAGACCCAGCAGGCCGAAACCCAGACTCAGGCTCACGCCCAACCCCAGCGCCAATCTTAGGGCTCGCGCAAGAATAAGCTCGACGCACCGAGAGCGCCGAGGCGCAATGCTGTCAAGAAGCGAGGAGCGCGAATACCTTGACGTATTTAACCGACGAGCGACGCAGACAGAATTGATGGATCGGCGGCCGAATGCCGAAGTTATTCTTGCGCGAGCCCTTAGAACCAATCCCGGTGCCACGAACGGCAGCCGCCAGGTCGTTGCCTGAGTGTTTGCGTCGGTCCTTCGCACGGCCACCCCGGTGCCCATACCCGTGGCCTTACCCGTTACGATTTTGCGCATCTGTACCTCTTGCCCTGCCGGAAGGGCTCGCCAAATCCGGTTCACTTGGATTCGGCAATGATCAACGAGAGCTGACACCTCTGTACACACCTTCCTCGCTCGCCGAGCCCGTCGAGCCCTCAATAGCGCACCGCGTAGATGCTGCGCGAGGGAGATCCGGACGTGTGGGGACGGCGGAGGGTTTGTGCGGATCCCGGGTTACCGCCTTTCCCCCCCCCAACTCTCCAGCGAGTAAAGCACACCGATCGGGGGGCTTCAAGAACCGGTGTGCGAGGCTCAGGATCGCTCACCGAGCTGGGCCCCCAACTTTTTCGCAGCTCCGCCGGCCGGTTCCGAAGTCCGGCTCCGGGGGCCGG
>CAYFWA010000200.1:1747-9693 GCA_964346625.1 uncultured Myxococcales bacterium | reverse complement strand
CTCGCGAGCAACTTCACGATTTCGCTACGACGTCCAAACTGTTCGGTGCTCTAGTGCCCCCCCTTCACCCACCACATTCCCCCCACCTCGACTCCACAACCCTTACAACCCTTCGACTCGTAGCCCACCGTGTCGGTGACCTTCCGGGGGGGCGCACGCGATCTGGCCAGCACATCCTCCCAACAGCTCACTACTCACTACTCACAAATCCCCAAGCCTCCCGGGGCGTTCCAGCCCGCCCCCCCTCTCGGACGTCTTGAGGGCACGCTGTTGACTCTTCGAGATTCAGACTAATTGTAGGAAGTCGGCGCCTTGCGCGCGCAAGGGACCTTTGCACCCTCATATTACCCACAAGGCTTGAATCCTTGTGTTTTTTGAAACTCAGCATACCCGCACTCCCCCTCCCCAGCCCACCATAGCGTCGTGGGCTGTCCTTTGTCGGGACCTATTCAAACCTATACAAAACCGTTTTTTCTACTATACGGTAATCCCAGCCCGCCAAGCCGGGCAGTCAACCGTGGCGCAAGGAGGCTTTCGAGATGTTACGCACCATCAAAAAGGGCTCGGCACTGATCGGGCTGGTGGCCATCGTCGGCCTGGTCGGCACCGCCTGTGGCGATGACGACAACGGCAACGACAACGACAACCATAACCAAAATCAGAACAACAATAACAATGCCGATCCCTGCGTCGACGACACCACCGCCCCCACGGTGACCGTGACCCCGGCCAGCCCCATCGAGCTGGCCCAGGGCACTACCACGGTGGACGTGACCTTGAGCTTCTCCGAAGCGATCACCGGGGTGGACACCACCAGCGTCACGGTGGACAACGGCGCCACCATCTCGGGCATCGACGTCTCGGGCAACGACTACGTGGTCCACGTGGAGAGCCTGATGGAGGGCATCACCACCCTCACCGTGAGCACCGCCGTGGCCGACGAGTGCGGCAACGCCCTGGAGGCCCCGGTGAACGTGAGCATCGAGGTGGCCGGGGATGAGACGCCGCCCACCGTGGTCTCCACCACCCCCACCGACGGCGCCACGGGCATCGTGGCCAACACCTCCATCGTGATCGCGTTCAGCGAGCGCATCAACACCGCCACCGGGTCGGTGGAGGTCACCGCGGACGGGAGCACGGTGTCCTTCCAGTCCGGCTGGACCGGCGTGGGCGAGCTCACCGTGGTGCCGGACGCACCGCTGCCCGAGCTCGCCCAGGTCTCGGTCACCCTCGCCGACTACGAGGACATGGCGGGCAACGTGATGGCGTCGCCGTACACCTTCGGGTTCACCATCCGCGAGGACCCCTGCACGGGCGTGCCTCCCACGGCGGCCCTGGTCAACCCGAACCAGACCACTCCGGCGGTCAGCGGCGACGCCGTGGTACAGCTCAACCTCGACAACCCCTTCCCCATGACCGAATCGCTCATCACGGTGACCCCGGCCGGCGGCGGCGCCAACGGCACCCTGCAGCCCGGCAGCCTCACGGGCTCGGGGACGTCCTGGTCCTTCGTGATCACCGGGGTGGCCAACGGCGAGACCTATAACGTGGCCGTCAGCACGGCCACCACCCCCGACGCCTGCACCACCCTGGCCGCGCGCCAGTTCACCGTGAACATCGGCTCGCCGATCCCCACGGGCACCGGCGCCTGCACCAGCCTCACGACCCTGTCGCAGCACCACGTGGCCACCGACCAGTGTGACGAGGGCACCAACTCCACCTTTGCCGACGCCGAGGACACCGGCTTCACCCTGGTCAATTCCGGGGACGCCTTCAGCATCGAGTCCATCTACGACTCGGACACCATCGGCGGCGGGGACAACGACTACTTCTCCTTCCGGATCACCGAGTCCGGCACGGCCATCAGCGAGGTGGAGGTCACCATCGCCTATGGCTGCTCCTTCACCGGGACCGGGACCCCGGGCTCCTACGCTCCGGTCCTCGACTTCAACGACGCAGGGGACACGGAGATCGGGACCTTCGACGGCAACCAGGACTACGACGTCATCAACGGCTCCGGCGACTTCGGCTGGGGCCAGGGCACCTTCCAGGTGGCCGGGGCCGCCGGCGACAACACCTACGTGCTGCAGCTCGACGACAGCGTGGGCTTCAACTGGTGCATGGACGTCACCTACTTCGTGCGCCTGGTGGACAACAGCGCGCCCGCCGTCTGCCTCGGCGCTCCCGCGTCGGTGAGCCTGACGAACACCACCGCCCAGGCCTGCAACCGTACCCCCACCGTACTGCAGTTCGCCTTCGACGACATCTACGGCACGGTGCAGCAGAGCGATCTCACCTTGAGCCAGGTCAGCGGCACCGGCAGCGGCGCGCTGGTGCCGGGCAGCCTGACCGTGCAGGGCAACCGCACCTACACGGTGGAGCTCACCGGCGCGGCGGACGGCGACGTCTACGATCTCACCATCGCCGGGGCCACCAACCAGTGCGGCACGGTCTTTTCCGGCGGCACGGTCACCTACACCATCGCCCCGGCCTCCGGCTGCACCGCCTGCCCCCTGCCGCCGCCCCAGGCCCAGCACCACGTCGCGCTGGACGGCTGCAACCAGGGCACCAACAGCACCCTGGCCGACTCCGAGCCCACGGGCTTCACCCTCACGGCGCCGGGCGACATCTTCAGCATCGGCGGCATCTACGACTCGGACAGCATCGGCGGCAGCGACAACGACTACTTCTCGTTCCAGGTCAACGAAAACGGCACCACGCTGTCGGATCTCCAAGTCACGGTCTACTACGGCTGCAGCTTCCAGGGCAGCGGCAACCCGGGCAGCTCCACCCCCACCATCGAGATCCGGGACGACAGCGACAACACCGTGGGCGCCATCACCGGCGACGATCCCTACGACACGCTGGGCACGGGCGACTACGGCAGCGGCACCGGCCCGATCTCGGTGGGCGGCGCCGCCGGGCTCAACACCTACCACGTCTACGTGGAGGGCGACGGCGGCTCGGACTGGTGCGGCGACTACCAGATCGTGGTGGAGCACACCGACGACACCCGGCTCATCGCCTGCCAGGGCATCCCGGGCACGGTGCAGCTCGACAGCACCACCGGGGAGGGCTGCGCCGGCACCACCACCCGCCTCGGGTTCGGTTTCGACTACCGCTACACCGGCGTCCAGGAAAGCGACCTGTCGCTTTCCGTGGTGAGCGGCTCCGGCAGCCCCTCCCTCGTGGCCGGCTCCCTCACCTTCAACGGCTCCAGCTACTCGGTGGACATCACCGGAGCCGTGGCCGGCGACGTCTACCAGCTCGACATCGCGGGCAGCTCGGACCCCTGCGCGAGCTTCGCCGGCGGGTCGGTGACCTACACCATCAACAACGAGGACCCCTGCACGGTCTGCCCCCTGCCCCCACCCAAGGCCCAACACCACGTGGCCTCGGACCTCTGCGGCCAGGAGACCAACAGCGACATCACCTCGTCCGAGCCCTCCGGCTTCACCCTGGCCACCCCGGGAGAGGCCTTCAGCATCCGCGCCATCTACGACTCGGACGGCAGCGACAACGACTACTTCTCCTTCGCCGTGGACGAGACCGGCACCACCCTCACGGATCTCCAGGTCTCCATCTACTACGGCTGCTCGTTCACCGGGAGCACGCCGAGCAGCTACGCACCCGAGGTGGAGGTGCGCGACGACTCCGACAATGTCGTCGCCACCATCACCGGAGACACGGACTACGACGTGGTGGACGGCTCGGGCCGGTTCGGCACGGGCTCGGAGAGCCTCTCGCTCACCGGGCCGGCTGGCACCAACACCTATCACCTGCGGGTAGACGACGTAGTCGGCTCCGGCTGGTGTATGGACTACATGCTCGTAGTGGAGCACTTGGACAACACCCGGCCGCCCTCGTGCCTGGGGATCGAGCCGGTGGTACAGCTCACGTCCACCACGGGCGAAGCCTGTGAGCGCGCCGCCTCCGTGATCTTCTTCGATCTCGATGAGACCTACGACGCCGTACAGGAATCCGATCTGTCCCTCTCGGTGGTCAGCGGCACCGGCAGCCCCTCCATCGTGAGCGGCTCCCTGACACACAACGCTGGCACCTACTCGTTGGAGATTACCGGCGCAGTGGCGGGGGACGTCTATCGCTTGGACATCGGCTCGAGCTCCAACGCCTGCTCCAGCTTCGCCGGCGGAGCCGTGCAATACACGGTGGTGGACGCGGCGAGCTGTGGCATCTGCCCACTGCCCCCGCCGGAGACCAGCCACCACGTGGCCACAGATGGCTGCGACGAAGAGACCAACGGCTCGCTAGCCGCGTCCGAGCCCACGGGCTTCACTTTGGCCACGCCGGGAGACGCCTTCACCATCGACGCCATTCTCGACTCGGACACCATCACCACCAGCGACAATGACTTCTTTTCGTTCCAGCTAACGGAGACCGGCACCACCCTGGCGGATCTGCGCGTGAGCATCGCCTACGGCTGCAGCTTCTCGGGGAGCGGAACCCCCGGCAGCTACGCACCGGAAATCGAAGTGCGTGACGCATCGGACAACACAATCATTACCTTCAGCGGCGCCGACGACTACAACACCTTGACCGGGAACGTCAACCTCGGCCGGGGTGAGTCCCTCGCTGAGGCCGCGGGCGCTGCGGGGACCAACACCTATCACCTGGTGGTGGACGACGATGACTACACCTCCAACTGGTGCATGGACTATCAGCTCCGAGTAGAGCTAGTGGACAACACGCGTCCGCTGTCCTGCCAGGGAACCCCCGGCACCGTGCAGCTCACGTCCACGGCTCGCGAAGCCTGCGCCGGCTCCCCCACCCGGGCTTCGTTCACCTTGGACTACACGTACACGGGCGTCCAAGAGTCGGACCTGTCCTTGACCGTGGTGAGCGGGACGGGCACGCCATCCATCGTGAACGGCTCACTGGTCCAGAGCTTCGAAACCTACACGTTCGAGATCGCCGGCGCCGTGGCCGGGGATGTCTACCTGCTCGATATCGCGCCGAGCTCGGATAGCTGCGCTTCGTTCCCGGGCGGTTCGGTCACCTACACCATCGCGGCGGCGGCGGGATGCACGGCCTGCCCCTTCCCTGCGGCCCTGTCGAACCACCACACCGCGGCGGATGCCTGCGACCAAGCCACCAACCAGGACATCGGGACCTCCGAGCCCACCGGCTTCACCCTGGCGGCGGTGGGGGACGCCTTTAGCCTGGGCGGCATCTACGACTCCACCGCCACCGGTGGAGACAACGACTACTTCTCTTTCGGCATCAACGCCACCGGCAGCAACGACTACCTGGTCCAGATTACCGCCTACTATGGTTGCAGCTTCACCGGCAGTGACACCCCCGGCGCCTATGTCCCCGAGTACCAGATCCGGAACGACGGGGACACCAGCCAGGGCTCGGTGTTCGGCGACGACGACTACTCCGCCATCGACGGCAGCGGCAACTACGGCAGCGGGTCCGGCACCATCCTGATCCCCGCCTCCGAGCTACCCGCCGGAGCATCCACTTTCCACGTCTGGATGGATGACGACATTGGCTTGGGCTGGTGCATGGACTACCTGCTCTACGTAGAGCTCGTAGCCATCCAGTAGCGCCGCCCGCCGCTCCCTCCCCGTTTTCCCCAGCATCGAACCCCACCCGCCGCGGGGCCTTGGCTCCGCGGCAGGAGCTCAACCTCGTCCTCCCCTCTTTCTCCCTCACGAGAATACGGCTCGTCAAAGGATCGCGTTCACACGGGCCTGCCGAAGAACTGCTCCACGTCGGCGCGGGCGCCGAAAACCACGATGCGATCGCCGGGGCGGAGCTCGGAGTCGGCACCGGGGGTCTCGAAGCGAGCGTCGCCCTGGGCGTCGCCCCGCTCGATGAGGATGATCTGCAGCGAGGCCTCGCGTCGGAGCTGCAGATCGGACAGTGGCTTGCCCCGCAGCCGGGGAGGCACGTCCACGTGGGCGAGCACGTAGCCCCCCACCGTCTCCCAGGACTTGAGCTTGGTGGCGCTGTCGAAGCGGGACCACAGGGAGCCGCCGAGATCCACCTTGAGGATCTCCTTGTTGTAGGCGTTGATGACGTCCTGGCGGTGGACCGTGCCGATGGGCACCATGGACTCACCGGCGGGCAGCACGGGGAGCTCCTCCAGGGTGCGCTTGCCGAACTGCTGCATGGCCGTGTCCAGGGTGTCGGTCTCGCGCAGGTAGATCACCGGGCTCACGGCGATGTCCTCGGCGATGGCCACCGGGTACAGCGCCTCCAGGTGCGGCAGGGAGCGCCGCAGGTCGTCCACGCTGATCACGCCCATGAGCCGGCCCTCGTCGTCCACCGTGAAGAACTCGTAGTGATCCGACTCCACCATGCGCTCGTAGAGCGTTTGGACCTTGGCCGTGCGGGGGATGGTCTCCACCTCGGGGCGCAGCACCTCGCCCACCTTGAGCTGGCGCAGCACGTTGATCTCCTGCCCCTCCTGCAGGTCGATGCCGCGACGCATGAGCTTGATGGTGTAGATGGACTCGCGCTGGAGCCACTGAGCGATGACGTGCCCGAGGATGCACGAGACCATCAGGGCCGTGATCACCCGGTAGTCACCGGTGAGCTCGAAGATGATCAGGATGGCGGTGATGGGGGCGTGGGTGGTGGCCGCCACCATGGCGCCCATGCCCACCACGGCGTAGGCGCCGGGCGAGGCCACGGCGAAGGGCGCCACCTCCCGGGCGGCGATGCCCACCGCGCCCCCCAGGGCGGCGCCCATGAACAGGGACGGGGCGAAGACACCGCCGGAGCCGCCCGAGCCCAGGGTGAGGCTCGTGGCGAGGAGCTTGGTCCCGAGCACGGCGAGCAGCATCCCCACCGCCAGCTCGGCGCGCAGGGCGCCCTCGATGGTGTCGTAGCCGGTGCCCATGATCTGGGGAAACCCGATGGCGATGGCCCCCACTCCCAGGCCCCCCAGCACGGGCTGTAGGAAGTCGGGCACCGCGCGGAGGCGATCGAAGCCCTCCTCCGTGGCGTGCAGGATCTTGACGAACAGCACGGCCGCCACCGCCGCCACCACCCCGAGCACGGTGTAGGGGAGCATCTCGGCGGGACTCTCGATGGAGTAGCTCGGGATCACGAAGGCCGGCTCGTTGCCCAGCATGGAGCGGGAGATCACCGTGGCCGCCACCGAGCTGATCACGATGGGCCCGAAGGCGGCGACGCTGAAGCCCCCCAGGATGACCTCGGCGGCGAAGAAGGCCCCGGCGATGGGGGCGTTGAAGGTGGCCGCGATGCCCGCCGCCGCGCCGCAGCCCACGCAGATCCGGAGCCGCGGCGTGGACAGGCGCAATAGCTGACCCAGGGTGGAGCCCATGCTCGAGCCGATCTGGACGATGGGACCTTCGCGCCCCACGGCTCCACCCGAGGCGATGCAGATGGCGGAGGCGAAGGACTTGGCCAGGGCCACCATGGGCCGGATCACGCCCCCGAGCCGGGCCACGGCGTACATCACCTCCGGGACGCCGTGGCCCTTGGCCTCCGGCGCGAAGAGCTTCACGATGAGCCCCACCAGCAGCCCGCCGGCGGCCGGGATGGCGAGCCGCATCCACCAGTCCGCGCGCTCGATCTTCTCCAGGGGCGTGCCGCCGGAGCCCCAGGCCAGGCTCTGGAAGCCCTCGATGAGGTAGCGAAAGGCCACGGCGCCCAGGCCCCCCGCGAGGCCGATGAGCACCGCGATGAGGATCATGCTGGAGCGCTCGCCGATCCGGCGGCGCAGCCAGCGGAAGGGTTGCAGGCGCATCCACCAGGGCAGCGAGGGATCCGGCGGATCGCCTGCGGAATCCCGGGGGGCTCGGGGGGGGGCGTCTCCAGGCATGGAGGCCGGTATAACGCCAATCATCGAAATGTAAAAGGGGCGGTGGGGTGGGCGCGAAGACCACCGCCGGGCCGCGGCTCAGACCACCCAGGCCAGCGACGCGACGAACACCAGCACCGCGGCCGCC
>CAYFWA010000200.1:0-1647 GCA_964346625.1 uncultured Myxococcales bacterium | reverse complement strand
GGGTGCCGAAGGCCGGGTGCCGGAGGCCGGGCGGCCTCGGCCGGCTCACCGGGAGGAGGAGGCCCGGATGCCCCCGCTGAGCCGGGGCTTCGGGGCGCGGCAGCCCAGCTCGAGGATCACGGCGAGCAGGCGGTGGTCGGCGCGGCGGGGGTCTGCGGCGTCCTCGTGCACGGCGTAGCCCACCAGGTGGGGGAACCGGCGCCTCGCCTCGTCGAGCAGGCGCAACGTGCGCGAGCCGGGGAGCCGGGCGAGCACCAGCACGACGTGGGTACGCCGGCGCCCCAGGCGCGTCATCAGGGCGCGGGAGGACCACCCGGCGCGCAGGTCCTGCGCTCGCCGCACGGGCGTGGGGTCCCGCACGCCGTAGTGGGCGAGCAGACGGGCCACGGCGGCCGTGTCGGCGCCGGCATGCACGAGCACCACCGAGTCGGCGCGGCGCTCCCGCTCCACCCAGCCGGCCAGCTCGCGGTAACGGGGCCCGGCGGGCAGCCGCTCGGTGTCCGGTGTCAACCGGGCCGCCGCGGCGCCGGCGGCCCGGGCCGCCGGCCAGGCCAGCGCGCCCAGCGCCATCAACAGCACCAGGGCGGCGAGCCCGGCGAGAACGATCCCCCCCCGATTGCCCGGCAGCGCGCGTTGGCGACGCCGCTGCCGCTCCACGAGCCGTCGGGCGCGCCCCACGGCCTCGGCCACGAGCTCGCCCCACCCCACGGCGACCACGTGGAAGCACAGGGCGGCCGCCGGGAGCCCGGCCCAGCCCCGCGCGCCGGGCGCCAGGGCCGGGGCCAGCTGAGACACCAGCCACGCCCCGAGCAGCGCCGCCGCCACCGCGGGCACGGTCACCGGCCCGTGGTCGGCCCAGCGGCGCACCGCGTGCGCCGCGAGCCCCGCCAGCGTCAGCCCGGCCGCGGACACCGCGAAGACCAGCCGCGCGCCGCTGGAGGGCCCCTTCCCCGGTGCCGGGCCGGCGAGCCCCTGGGTGCCGCAATACAGGTGCCCGAGCCAATCCCCGATCCCGGCCACGGGTCCCCCGCTCGCGCCCCCGCCGACGCCATCGCCCACCACGGCCGGATCGGCGAGCAGGGAGGCCCAGCCCAGGGGCGCCCCGGCGCCCGCGGCCAGCCCGATGGAACACAGGACGCCGCAAGCCAGGGCCGCCCCCCAGGGCCAGAGCCGCCCGCCGTGGGCGCGCAGGGCCTCCTGGTGGCGATAACAGAACCCGGGGAGGGTGCCCAGGGCCAGCAGCGCGCCCAGGGGGTGCGCGACGGTGGCCGCCGACAGCGCCAGGGCGAGGTTGATCTGGCGCCAAACCGCCCCTGGCCGCTGCCCGAGCCACAGCACGCCGTGCAGCGCCCAGGCCACGACCAGGGTGAGCCCCGCCGCCGGCTCCAGCCGGACGCCGAGCCCCACGCCGAGGGGCCCCACGCTCCACGCCGCGGCCGCGGCCAGCGCGATGCCCCGGCTGCCGCCCGCGGCGCGCACCCCGTACAAGAACACGAGCGCCACCGCGACAAGCCCCAGCAGCAACGCGGGGAGCCGAACGGCGCGCTCCAGCGCGCTCGGTTGCAGCTCGCGGAGCGAGGCGCACCCGCCGCCATCGGCCCCCGCCCGACCCTCGGCGCCCGCGCCCTCCCCGTCGCCCGCGCCCTC
>CAYFWA010000199.1:8195-9696 GCA_964346625.1 uncultured Myxococcales bacterium | reverse complement strand
CCGGCGTCCGGCTCCGGCGTCCGGCTCCGGGGGCCGGCTCCGGGGGCCGGCTCCGCTTCTTGACGTGGCTCCGGCTCGCGAGGATCATCCGGGGGGCGCGGCGGCCAGGCGCAGGGAGCTCCCCTGCGCTCGGAATGTCGCGGGGAGGCCCCTTGCGGCAGACCGACGACGACAGCGAGGCCCCGGTGGGGCGAGGCCGGGATCGGCCGGGGGACCGGCCCGGGGATCGGCGGAGGGACCAACCGGGAGATGGGCTCGGGGGCCGGCTGCGGGATCGGCTCCGGCGCAGCCGGGCGCTGTGGCCCGTGACCTGGGCGCTCACGCTGCTGCTGGCGCTGGGCCTTCTGACCGTGGATCTGGCCAGCGCGCCGGCCGGTCCCACCATCGACGAGCTGTCCATCGGCCACAACGCCTGGCACCTGGCCCGCGACGGGACCGGTGAGCACGGCGAGCGCTGGCCGCTTTACTTCCGGGCGTTTTACTGGGGCGACGTGGGGGAGTACAAAAACCCGGTCTACATCTACGCCCTCGCGCCGCTGGAGGCGTGGCTCGGGCCTGCGGACTGGGTGCTGCGGATCCCGGCGGTGCTGTTCGCCCTGCTGCTCGCGGGCTGCTTCGGCCTGCTGGTGCGGGAGCTTCAGGCCGGCGGGGTGCTGGAGCTGCCGCCGGGCTGGGGGCGGCCCCTGCAGGCGGGGGCGACCCTGGCCATGGTGACCACCCCCTGGTGCTTTCACTTCGGGCGCATCGCGCTGGAGGGGATCACCTTCCCGGCGCTGCTCACCGCGGCCCTGCTCCTGACGCTGCGAGGCCGTCGCACGGGGAGCCCGGCGCTGCTCGCCCTGGCCGGTCTCTGCTGGGGGCTCACGCTCTACAGCTACTCCACCGCGCGGCTGCTGGTGCCGCTTCTGCTCGTGGCGCTGCTCGTGACGAACCTGCGCTGGGTCCTGCGCCAGCCGAGCCGGGCGCTGGTGTTTGTCGCCGCGGTGGGGCTCGCCGCGCTGCCGCTGCTTTTTTACCTGGTGGAGCACCAGGGCGCGCTCACCGAGAAGTTCTACCACCACACCCTGTGTCGCCCCGTGCCCGCCGACTTCGAGGCGTACCGGGCCTGCCTGGCCCGGCCGGCGGTGCGCGAGACGCTCTTCGAGCGCTACGGCGACTATCTGGGGTTGCGCTTTCTTTTTCGTGACGGGGATCCGAACCCCCTGCACGGGATGCCGGGCTTCGGGATGCTGCCCCTGTACTGGTTGCCCTTCGTGGGGTTGGGGCTCGTGGTCGCGGTGCGGCGCCATCGTTACTGGCTCTCGTGGTTCGCGGTGCTGGGCTTGCTGCTTTCCCCCGTGGCGGCCATCCAGATGCGCGAGCCCCTGCACGCCATCCGCTCTTTTGCCGCGCTGCCGTTTCTCGGCCTGCTGGCGCTGCTGGGCGTGGGCCTGGCCGCCCGCGCCGTCGGCGGGGCCGGGAAAAGAGTCGCGCAGGGCACGCCGTCGCCCGGCGTGGTCGC
>CAYFWA010000199.1:5194-8095 GCA_964346625.1 uncultured Myxococcales bacterium | reverse complement strand
GACGCCGTCGCCCGGCGTGGTCGCGACGCCGTCGCCCGGCGTGGTCGCGACGCCGTCGCCCGGCGTGGTCGCGACGCCGGCACGCGCGATGGCTGTGGGCCTCGCCGCCATCGCCCTGGTGGAGTCCGGGGCCTACGTGGCCGCCTACCTCGAGCGGTATCCACGGATCCTGTATCAGCGCCACCCCCACGTGGCCCTGGCCGAGGCGGTGCGGCGTGGCATCCGGGCCCGCCGCGCCGGGGGGCACCTGTACCTGCCGCCGGAGCTGGCCAAGCGCGCCCCGGGGGCGCGGCGCGGGCGGCTCCAGGGACACGTGAGCGTGTTCTGGCGCTACTACCTGCGGGTGCCGGGAGGCTGGGACGCCCTCAACGCCAAAGAGCACGGGGTCTTCGGCGGGCCGCCACCGCCCACGGCCCCGTCGGGGAGCGTGCTCATCCGGCGCGCGCGGCGCGGGCGTCGTCCCCACGGCCGTCCGCGCGGGCGCAGCCGCGAGGGGCCCTGCCCGCCGCCTGGCGGCGGCTTCGCGATGGTTTCGGTGGTGCGCGATCCGGGGCCGGGGCCGGGGCCGCGGCCCCGGCCCCGGCCCCGGCCCCGGCCCCGGACGCCGCGTTGGTGCGTCTATCGCCTGGAGGGCGAGAACGCGCGGCATTGAGCCCGAGGCCCGGTTCGGGCCGCCTGGGACGGCTGGTGGGTTGAGACGGGGGGAAACGCGAACGGGATGAGCGAGGGAGCTGGATCGCTACTGCGTGATCTCCAGCTCCAAGGACCACTGGTTCAGGGTGCCGGCGTCGTTGGTGGCGCCGTCGATGACCACCAGGGTCCAGGTGCCCGCCGACAGCTCGCCGTTGAAGTCCGGGGGGGTGAACCGGCGGATCAGGTTGGTCTCGCCGTCGAGCTCCTGGTTGAACAACGTGACCTCCTGGCCCCCCGGGTGGCGCAGCGCCACGATGAGGTCGGGTCGGAAGGGGTGGGTGATGTCCACGTCCACCGCCAGGCTGGAGATGGTGCCCTCGTCGGCGATGGTGAGGGTGGACTCGATCCCAGCGGGATCGTCGTCGGGGATGTCCACCGGCGTGCTGTTGGTCTCGGTGACGGTCTGCGCCGACTGGCAGCCGGCGAAGTCGGCGCAGGCCGCGTCGGCGCAGTCGGTGTCGCCGTTGCCGTCGTTGTCGAGCTGATCGTCGCACACCTCGGGTACGTCGCCGGTGGTCTGGAACGAGAGGCTCCAGACGTTCAGGGTCCCGGTGTCGGCGTTGGCGTGGTCCACCACCTCCAGGGTCCAGGTGCCTTGCAGGCTCTTGCCGGCGAACCCCGCAGGCGTGTAGGTGGTGCGGATGTCGTCCTCGCTGTTGCCCTCGCGGTTGTGGAGCACCACGCGGGTGTCGTCGGGCCCGATGAGGGTCACGGTGAGGTCACCGATGTAGGAGTGCGTGATGTCCAGGGAGACGGTCACCGAGTCCACGGTGCCGGGCTGGGCCACGTCGATGGTGGACACGATCCCCGCGGGATCGTTGTCCGGGATGGCGGCGGCGGGCTCGTCCTCGAACACCAGACCGGTGGGGTTGCAGACCGGATCCTGCTCGCAGGCGGCGTCCTCGCAGTCCACCTGGCCGTTGTAATCGTCGTCCACGCCGTTGTCGCAGGTCTCGGTGAGATCGAGGATGGGCTCCTCGGAGCCGTAGACGCTGCCGTACTCCTGGACGTACTTCATGGAGAGCCAGCCGTAGCCGGCGCCGAACTCGTTGCGGATGCCGAAGCCGCTGGTGCCCCAGGAGTTCTTGAACAGCCAGAACCCCTTTTCCATCACGGGGTTTCCATCCTCGTCCACCAGCTTGTTGCCGTCCTTGTCCACCCGCTGGACCTCCAAGTCGTCGTCCCAGCCCAGGATCAGGATGGAGTGCCCGGCGCGCTTTTCGAGCGAGCGCGTCTTGTCCTCCTCGTTGGGGTACAGCACGTAGCCCTCGCTCCAGTACTCGCGGTTGGTGGTGAGGGGGGAGCCGCGGTGGTTCCACGCCTGGTAGAAGAAGGTCATGCCCGCGATGACGGCGGTCTCGTTTTCCGTGAGGAAGGCCTTGATGCTGCGGGGGCGGCTGTTGACGTAGCGGCCGGGGGGCAGCTTCCAGCGCTCGGCCTCGAGCGCCGCCTCCGGGGGATCGCCGTTGGTGTAGCAGACCGTGGGGCGGTCCTCGCCGGTGCACCGCTCGTCCTGGCTCGTCCCCCAGGGCGAGGGCTGGTAGGGCCAGTCGGCCTCGGCCACGATGCCGAAGCGGTTGATGGCGCGCAGGTTGCTGCGGGCGTTGGAGCCGCCGGTGTCGGGAAAGGCGCCCACCTCCATCTTGGCGGACCAGTTGAGGAACTGCTCCGAGAAGTCGGGGTCGGCCAGCGTGCCCTCCTTGAGGTACAGGTGCTCCATCAGCCCCACGGTGGAGAAGATCGAGCACACCCCCCGGCTCCCCTGGCTCTTGACGTCGGATTGCAGGTCCGCCAGGTCGAAGGTCGAGGGATAGACGGCGTCGTACTTGCCGTCCGCGGGCAGCTCCTCGTTGCTGGGGGCGTCGCCGAGCAGCGCGTCCAGGTCGGTGAGCGGCGCCTCGGAGTCGTTGGGATCCGCGGTGGGCCGGTTCCCCCCGGACTCCGTGGTGCAGCCGCTCCCGAGCGCTCCAATGGACAGCAGGAACACCAGGGTCAGGGGGAAAGACCAGCTCAACAGGTAAGATTTTCGTGACATCATCGACCTCGTCGTCATCGGTAGTAGCCAGAAGGCCGAATTTCTCACAAGGTGGGGCGGCCTGGCAAGGTCCATCGGTGGGGGAGGGTACCGGGGGTCGTGGCCGTCCTCTGCGCCTCGTCAACGGCGGGCGCGGTCGCCCGTCGCGCGGGTCTGCGCTCGCCCGTCAAGCG
>CAYFWA010000199.1:0-5094 GCA_964346625.1 uncultured Myxococcales bacterium | reverse complement strand
TGGATTGCGGTCGCCCGTCGCGCGGGTCTGCGCTCGCCCGTCAAGCGTGGATTGCGGTCGCCCGTCGCGCGGGTCTGCGCTCGCCCGTCAAGCGTGGATTGCAAGCGTGGGTTGCGGTCGCCCGTCGCGCGGGTCTGCGCTCGCCCGTCAAGCTGGATTGCGCTCGTCCAGGAGGCGGCCGATTTCGTAGACGAGGGCGTCGATCCCGTAGGGCTTGGACAAAAAGGCCCAGCCCTGCTCGGCGATCTCCTGCTGGCGCTCCAGGGTTCCCAGGTGCCCGGTGGTGAGCAGCACCGGCAGGGTGGGATCCTGCTGGCGCAGGGATGCGGCCAGCTCGAGGCCGCTCATGTGGGGCAGCACCACGTCGGAGAAGAGCGCGTCGGGGAGCCGCGCGCGCTCCTTCACGCGCGCCAGGGCGTCCTCGGCGTCCGCGGCGCGGATCACTTCATACCCCGCGCTCTCGAGGGTCCGACAGGCATAGCTCAGGACGGTGGGCTCGTCCTCCACGACGAGCACCGCGGCCTGCGGCCGCGCGCGGGGCGCGGGGGGGCGGACGGGGGGCGCTTCGCTGCGCTCGATGACATCCAGCGCCGGCAGGTGGATTTCGAAGCAGGTTCCCTCCCCCGGGCGGCTGTCGAGGCTCACGAAGCCGTGGTGCTGCTCCACGATTCCGACCACCGTGGCCAGCCCCATCCCCGTGCCGTTGAGCTCGGGCTTGGTGGTGAAGAAGGGCTCGAAGGCGCGGGCCTGGACCTCGGGGGACATGCCCGACCCGTTGTCGGTGACCCGGAGACACACGAAGCTCCCCGGGGACGCCCCCGGCTGGTCGGCCAGGGCTTCGGCGTCCCACCGGGCGGCGTGGGTCTCGATGCGCAGCTCACCGCCCCGCGGCATGGCGTCGCGGGCGTTCACCGCCAGGTTCAGCAGGACCTGGCTCACCTGGTTGGGATCCGCCTGCACCGCCGGGAGGTCGGGCGTCAGCCGGGTCTGGACGTGGATGTCCTCGCCGATGAGCGGGCGCAGCAGCCCCAGGGCGTCCCGCACCGCCTCGTTGAGGTCGAGCCGCGTGGGCTGCAGGTGCTGCTGCCGGCTGAAGGCCAGGAGCTGGCGCACCAGCGCGCTGCCCCGCTCGCCGGCCTCGATGACGGCCTCCACGTCCTGCAGGCGGGGGTCGTCGGGGTCGAAGCTGTCCCGGATCAGCTCCGAGAAGCCGATCATGGTGGTGAGCAGGTTGTTGAAGTCGTGGGCGACGCCGGCGGCGAGCTGGCCCACGGACTCCAGCCGCTGGGCCCGCCGCAGGGCCTCCTCCTGGCGCCGCAGGCGGGCCTCCTGCTCGCGGCGGGGACGCAGGTCCCGCCCCACCACGCACAGCAGCCGCTCGCCGGGGAGCTCCAGGGCATCCACCTGGACCTCGGCCGGGACCCGGCCGCCGTCGCGGCGCAGGTAGGCGCGCTCGCCGAGCCAGCGTCGGCCGTCGCGCAGGATGTGGCGCAGGTTCTCGTCCACGGTCTCCGGGGCGTGGGCCACCAGCTCGTGGATGCGTTTGCCCAGCAGCTCCCCTTCGGCGTAGCCGAGGAGCTGGTGCATGGCCTGGTTGGCCTCCACGATGACGCCCGTGTCGCCCTCCAGCAGGCACACCACGTCGGTGATCTGCCACATCACGGCGCGGTAGCGCGCCTCGCTGCGGCGCAGCGCCTGCTCGGCCCGGTGGCGCTCCGTGACATCGAGCCCCACGGCCACCAGGTGTCCCTCCGGCGCCGCCCCCCGCAGCAGGCTCACCGACCAGGCCAGGCGTCGAGGGGGCGTCGCGGCGTCGGGCGCACGCCAGGAGGTCTCGAGGCGCGGCTCGGCGCGCGTGTCCCCAGGACCGCCCTCGGGACGGTCCTCTCGGTCAGCAGGGGCGTCCCGGACCTGGCGCAGCGCGGCCTCGAAGCGGGCGCCGTCTTCTCCTGCGAACAGGACCTCTGCCGGGCGCCGACCCTCCGCCTGATCCCAGGGGATCTCCACCGAGCGCGCCACGGTCCGGTTCCAGTAGCGAAGAGCCAGGTACTCGTCGAACAGCAGGACGAAGGCGCCGGTGCGGGTGAGGGCGGCCGAGGCGGCTTGCGGGGTGAGCATGGCCGAGGAGCGACGACGGTCCCTTCGTCGCGGTCGGGGGCGCGAGCCGGAGCCCGGTGGCTGGGTCGTGTCGCTCACGGTCCAGACCCTCCGGTCGGCCAGCGCCGCGTGGATGACAGCGGCCGTCGCGTGGGCCGCTGGGTGCGCCCCCGAGTCTCCGTTGCCCTCGAAGTCTCTGTGCCCAGTTTCATCCGGGCCTCCATCTTCGACGTCGCCACCATCGCTGTCGCCCTCACCCGCGCTGCGCTGCGCTGCAGCGCTCAACGCGTCTTCGCCACGGGAGTCACGAGATCTCGTCTGGGGAGATCTCCTCCACCATGGCGAGCACCTCCTTGGTCTCCAAAATGCGGAGAGCCTCGTCCCAGGGCACCTTCACGCCGGCGTCCTTCTTGAACAGGATCCGGGCGCCGTGGGGCACCCCGGCCACGTTCACGCCGAAGCCCTGCTCCTCGTGCTCCTCGCTGGCCGCCCGCGCGACCTCCACCACCTCCCCGTAGAGCGCCTCGGTCATCTTCTCCTTGGCCCCTTCGGGCAGGTACAGGCCGGCGTCGGTGGTGTCCTCCTGCTTGAGCACGCGCACCAGGACGCGCATCCCGAGGGGCATGATGTGCCGGACGAGCTTGGGCATGGGGCAGGGTTCCTTTCCATCAGCACGGCGCGCTCGCCGCGGATTTGCTGCAGGCGCCCCCAGACGGCGTGCAGAACCCCCAAGATAGCGGATCCATGGGGAGGTACAAGAGGCGTGTGGGGTGGCGAGGCTCGTCAGCGCGGCTGCAGTCCCTGGCGCAGCCACCCGCCGCGGCCGGTGGGCCACTGCAGGCAGTTGTCCGCGGCGCCGGGCAGGTCCCAGATCTGGACGCCGCCGTCGCCGCCGCCCAGGGTGTCCTTGAGCGACAGGATCAGCTCCGGCTGACCGTCCCCGTCCACGTCCGCCACGGTGGGGGCGGCCATGGTTCCGCGGCCGAACAGCTCCACCCGGTGCAGCTCCACGCCGTTGGCGTTGAGCACGATCAGGTGCGCCGGGGTGTCCGGCTCGCGCGGCTCCCCCGAGCTGAAGGTGGCCAGCAGGATCTCGGGCACGCCGTCGCCGTTGAGATCCGCGATGAGCGGCTCGGCGGCGCCGGTGTAGGGCAGGGCCGAGTCGCCGAAGGGGAAGCGCCACAGCTCGGTGCCGTCGTGGGTGAAGGCGTAGAGGTTCCCGTCGTAGGCCGGGGCCAGGATCTCGAGCCCCGCGGTCCCGTCGAGGTCGCCCACGGCCGGGGAGGGCCGCGTGGGCACGATGTTCTGGCCGAGCCCCCCGTCGTGCAGCGGCGGGCCCGTGTTCCGGGGGGGATCCCAGCCGGGCGGCCGCGTGAGGTCGTGGTTGAGGACCCAGAAGGTGACGCCCTGGTTTTCCGTGGAGCTGGAGTGCTCGTGATCCCCCACCAGGATCACCTCCAGGTCGCCGTCGCGATCCACGTCCGCCAGGGCCGGCGGGCTGTAGGTGAACTCGGAGCGGTCCCCGCTGCCCCACCCCTGCTGCGAAAGCGCCAGGTCGTGGTAGGCCTCCACGGCGGTGATCACCCGGTCGGCAAAGTCGGGGTGGGGCGCGAAGGGCGCGCCGTCGCGGTGGAAGATGCCGAAGCCGATGGCGTCGTAGCTCGAGATCACGTCGAGGTAGCCGTCGCCGTCCATGTCCGCCAGGGCGATGTTCTGGTTGTAGCCGCCGAAGTCCCAGCAGGGCTCGGCCGGCTCCGGCGGATCGCAGGTGGCGTGATCCACCTGGGGCCAGCCTGGCGCCAGGCTCCCGTCGAGCCGGTAGACCGCGGTGGCCGGGCCGGTGCTGGTCTTGTTCACCACGATCTCGAAGGTCCCGTCGCCGTCCAGGTCGCCGGCGGTGATGGCGCGCACCTCGTGGCTGCCGCCGAAGTGCTGGGGCCACCCCGGCAGCAGCTCCCCGTGGTGGTCGTAGACCGCCACGTTCACGCCGGAGGCGCTGTCGGCGTCCGAGCCCACGGCGATCTCGAGATCGCCGTCGCCGTCGAAGTCCCCCACCACCGGCGAGGCCCACATCCGGCTGCCGCCGTGGTCCTCCGGATCCGAGGCGTTGTGGGCCCAGGCCGCCCGCCACAGGGGGGCGCCCTGGTGATCCCAGGCGTAGAGCACGGAGTGGCGGGCGGCCACGATCTCCGCGTCGCCGTCGCCGTCCAGGTCGACCACCGCCGGGCTCGCGAGCCAGTTTTCGTCCCAGCTCGCCGGCAGCGTCTGGCGCAGCGTGGGCGCCTGGACCGGCCCGGTGGCCCCGCCCGGCAGCGGCTCGCAGGGGGGCGCCGCGTTGGGCGCGCAGCCGTCGTCTCCGGTGGGGTGGTAGCCGGCGGCGCACTGGCGGCACCGCGGGCCCAGGTACCCCTCGTTGCAGGTGCAGGCCACCTGGCCGGAGGTGTCGTCGCAGGTGCCGCCGCCGTGGCTCTCGTTGCAGGTGTCATCGCTGCAGGTGGCGGGCAGGCAGGCGCCGTCGGCGGCCACCCAGCCGTCGGCGCAGCGGTCGCAGCGCGTGCCGGTGTAGCCCTCGTGACAGGTGCACACGAACGCCCCGGAGCTGTCGTCGCAGGTGCCGCCGCCGTGGCTCTCGTTGCAGGTGTTCACCCCGCACCGCTCGGGGGGCTCGCCGTCGTCGTACTCGCAGCTCGCGGTCGAGCCGAGGCCGAAGGCCAGGGCCGCCGCCAGGGTCGCCCCCAGGGTCGCCCCCAGGGTCGCCCCCAGGGTCGCCCCCAGCCGTCGCCGGCCACCTCCCGGACCCGCCGCGCCGCGGCGAGCGCGGGCCATCCGTCCAGACCCGATCATGCGCATCATGAGGAACCTCCCTTTTTCGACGATATCCGGATCTCTCACCACGATAACGACCCGTTTTCTCGGGAGAAACGGGGGTTACGCGCCGAATCTAGGGCTCGCGCAAGAATAACTTCGGCATTCGGCCGCCGATCCATCAATTCTGTC
>CAYFWA010000198.1:6643-9746 GCA_964346625.1 uncultured Myxococcales bacterium | reverse complement strand
ACGCGGGACCACGCGGGACCACGCGGGACCACGCGGGACCACGCGGGACCACGCGAGACCATGCGAGACCATGCGAATCTGCCAGCGCTGCGGCCAAACCTACGACGATGACGCAGAGCGCTGCGCGGCGGACGGCGCAGCGCTGCGGGAGGCGGTGGACAACCGCGTGGGCACTCACGTGGGCCGCTACGTGATCGTGGACCGCATCGGGCGGGGCGCCCGGGGGTACGTGTACCTGGGCATCCATCCCGTCATCGGCAGCCGGGTGGCCATCAAGATCCTGCACGCGCCGGCCCGCGAGGAGTCCGAGGCGTACCTGCGGTTTTCGAGGGAGGCCCAGGCGGTCAACCGCATCAAGCACCAGCACATCGTCCGCATCCTGGACATGTCGGTGCTCGCCGACGACCGGCCCTACATCCTCATGGAGTACCTGGAGGGCACCACCCTCCGGGCGCGGATGACCCAAGGCCCCCCCCTGATGCTCGACGAGGCGCGGGACGTGGTGGAGCAGGCCCTCGCCGGGCTCCAGGCCGCCCACGACACGCGGATCATCCACCGCGACCTCAAGCCGGACAACATCTACGTGACCCGCGACAACCTGGTGAAGCTGCTGGACTTCGGCATCGCCAAGCTGATGGACGATCCCCAGCAGCCTCCCATCACCCGCGCCGGGGCGGTGCTGGGCACCCCCCTGTACCTCGCCCCGGAGCTGGCGTTGGGCAAAACCGGGGCCGTGGGTCCGGCCACGGACCTATACGCCATGGGGGTCATCCTCTACGAGCTGTACGCGGGTCGCTCGCCCTTCGCCGCGGCCAGCACCCCGGAGGTGCTCCAGGCCCACGTGGAGCAGGTCCCCTCGCCGCCGTCGCGGTTCAACCCCCGGCTGCCCCCGGAGCTCGAGGCGCCCATCCTCGCCTGCCTGGAGAAAGACCCGGCGGCGCGCCCGGTGTCCGCGGCGGCGCTGCAGCAGCGGCTCGCGGCGGCCCACGCGGCCTACGCCGAGCGCGCCACCGCGGCCAGCGAGGAGGCGCTGCCGCCCTTCGAGCCCGCCGCCGCCCAGCCGCCGAGCTGGCAGGGCGCGCAGTCCGGGTTCCACGCGTTGCCCGGCGACAGCGGCGTGGGCGCCTCGGGCCGGCGCCTGAGCGCGGAGCTGAACCTCGATCAGATCATGCGGGGCTCGGGGCGCTCCGCGCGCGCCCGGCGCCGGATCTGGCTCCGCCGCACGGCCCTGGCCGCGGGCTCTGCCCTCGCGGCGATGCTGGCCACCCTCGCCGTGCTCTACGGCAGCGGCTGGGGACAGCCGGGCTCCTCCGACCGGGCCGCCGGGCCAAACGCCTCGCCACGCTCCTCCTCGCGCCCCGAGCGCGCGCCTCGGGCCAGCGCCGGGGAAGATCTCACGGTCCTGCTGGACCAGCGGCCCACCCAGCTCGATCCCGGCCGTAGCCTCACTACGCCGTCCAGCCAGATCCTCATGCAGACCCACGAGCCTCTGGTGCGCTACGATCTACTCACCGGACGGGCGATCCCCGTGCTGGCCACCCGCTGGCGCTGGCGCGGCCGGGCCCTCGAGCTCCAGCTCCGCCCAGGGGTACGCTTTCACGACGGCACGCAGCTCACGGCCGATCACGTCGCCGCGTCCCTGGAGCGCGCCCGGCGCGCTCCGGCGGGGCGGTCGGTGCTCTGGGACGTGCGGCGGGTGCAGGCCGTGGGGCCGCTACGGCTGCGCGTCGAGGTCAGCGGCACGAGCCACTCCCTGCTCATGCGCCTGGGGCTGGTGGGCGCCTTCATCCACCGGGTGGGGCCCACGCTCCCGCCAGGAACCGGCCCCTTTCGGGTGGAGCGCTTCGAGCCGGCCACCGGCCAGGTCCGCCTGGTCCCTCACGCGGCCTACTGGGGCGAGGCGCCCCGGCTGCAGGGCATAAGCTTTGCCGTATCGAGCCGACCGGCGCTTCGTCGACGCCGGCTGCGCTCGGGCCGCGCCCACATCCTCGCCACCCTCGCCCCCGCGGCCGCGCTCGCGCTGCAGGGGGATCCCCGGGTGGACGTGCTGCGCTCGCCGAGCGCCACCACCACCTACCTGGTGTTCAACACCCGGCGCGCCTTTCTGGCCCGGACCCCCATCCGCCGGGCCCTGGCCCAGGCCGTCCCCCGGGCCGCCTACGTGCGGGCGCAGTTCGCCGGGCAGTGCGCGGTGGCGAGCTCCAGCCTGCCGCCGGGGCTGGTGGGGGGACGCCACCCCCGCTACAAGCTACCGGCCCACGACCCGGCGGCCGCCCGGCGGGCGCTGCGCGGGGTCCCCCGCCCGGCCTCGCCGCTCTTGCTGTATCTCACCAGCGATCCCACCGCCGCCCTGCCGCGGCCCAAGCGCGCCGCGCGGCTGCTGATCGCGGCCTTCGAGGCCATCGGGGTCTCGGTCAACGCCGTGTTCGTTTCTTTGGGCGACCTGGTGTCGGTGCTGCGCCGCGGACGCCACGACCTGGCCCTGATGAGCTGGGTGCCCGACTACCCGGATCCGGAGAACGTGCTCATGCTGCTCAGCCGACAGGGCCAGCGGGCGGGCCTGAACTTCGCCGGCTACACCCACCCCCGCCTGGAGGCCTGGCTCAAACGCATCCGCTACGCGGATCGCGGCGGGGACCGGATCCGGTACGTGGATCGGGCCAACCGGCTGGTGTCCCGAGAGCTCCCGTGGCTCCCCCTGACCTACGTGCCCTCCTACCTGGCCAAGCACCGCTCGGTGCGCCACCTGCGCTACGGAGTCACCGCCAACCGCGGGTTCCTGCTGCATCACACCGAGCGGGACCGCTCGACGGCCCCCGCGTCGCCGCGGGAGAGGTCGGGACCTCCCTCCCCGCGAAAGTAGCGCCCGGATTACACGGCGCCGAAAAGACGCGAGACAAAACGACGCAGGCCTACCCACGCGGTCGCGGGCTCAGGCGCCGGAGCGACAGCGGGACCAGGCGCAGTCCATAACGCGCCGCGCCAATCCCCCTTCGTGGGCACCGCAGGTTGTGCTACCCTGACCAGGGTCACCCGATCGCGACTCACGATCACGATCCACGATCACGATCCACGATCACGATCCAGTCCGGAGAGCCGGAAG
>CAYFWA010000198.1:0-6543 GCA_964346625.1 uncultured Myxococcales bacterium | reverse complement strand
CCGGAGAGCCGGAGAGCCGGAGAGCCGGAGAGCCGGAGAGCCGGAGAGCCGGAGAGCCGGAGACGAGGATCGGCGAGAACATGCGGATCTGCCAGCGCTGCGGTCAAACCCACGACGACGCGCGGGACACCTGCGACCGCGACGGCGCTCCCCTGCAGCCCATCACCGACAGCCTGGTGGGCACCCGCGTGGACCGCTACGTGCTGGTGCGTCGGCTGGGCAAGGGCGCCATGGGCTCCATCTATCTGGGGGTCCACCCCGAGATCGAGAGCCGCGTGGCCATCAAGATCCTGCACGAGTCCACCGAGCGCGGCGAGGTGGACTTTTCCCGCTTCGTCATGGAGGCCCAGGCGGTCAACCGCATCGGCCACCCGAACCTGGTCCGGATCAGCGATCTGGACCAGCTTCCCGACGGCCGGCCCTTCATCATCATGGAGTATCTCGAGGGCCAGAGCCTGCGGGAGCGGATGCGCGACACGCCGCCCATGCAGCCCGGCGAGGCCCGGGACGTGGTGCTCCAGCTCCTCGACGCCCTGGAGGCCGTCCACCGGGCGGGGTTCGTCCACCGCGACCTCAAGCCCGACAACATCTTCGTCACCCGCGACGGACAGGCCAAGGTCCTGGACTTCGGCATCGCCAAGCTGCTCGACGACACGGGCAAGAGCTTCGCCACCCAGCAGGGCACCGTGGTGGGCTCGCCCATGTACCTGTCGCCCGAGCAGGCCCTCGGCGAGCACGAGGCCGTGGGCCCCTGGACCGATTTGTACTCGGTGGGCGTGCTGCTCTACGAGCTGTATACTGGGCGCTCCCCCTTCGCCGCCCGCAACGTCAGTCGCATCCTCATCGCCCACACCAGCGAGCCCCCGGTGCCGCCCTCGCGGTGGGTGGACTTCTTGCCGCCGGCGCTCGAACGGTTGATCCTCTGGTGTCTCGAGAAGGAACCCCACGCCCGCCCCCAGTCGGCCGGCGCCCTGCGCGAGGCCTTCGTCGAGGCCAGCCGCGCCTTCGAGGACGCCCTGGCCCTCACCGACCCCGCGGCCACCCTGCCGGCCTTCTCCAGCTCGAGGGGCGAGCGCCCGCCCACCCCGGCCGCCCGCGACCCGCGGCTCCAGAGGGATTCCAGCCTCGACGCCGGCTCCGGCTCCGACGTCGGCCTCGGCTCCGGCTCAGCCTCCAATGCGGGCCCCGGCTCCGACGCCGGCCTCGGCTCCGGCTCAGCCTCCAATGCGGACCCCGGCTCCGACGCCGGCCTCGGCTCCGGCTCCGGCTCAGCCTCCAATGCGGGCCCCGGCTCCGACGCCGGCTCCGGCTCAGCCTCCAATGCGGGCCCCGGCTCCGACGCCGGCTCCGGCTCAGCCTCCAATGCGGACCCCGGCTCCGGCTCCGGCCTGGGGTCCAGCGCTCGCGGACAGCTCACCGGCCGGCCACCGGCCGGCGACGCGCCCGCGGAGCAGGAGCCTTTCGCCGCCACCGTGCGTGCCGACGAGTCGCCGCGCGCTGGGCAGACGCCGGCCGGCGGTCCTCCCCCGGGCGCAGCACGCGCCCCGGCCGCCGGGGAACCCCTGGGCGTTGGCGCGACCCCGGGCGCGGGGGAGGCCCCACACCACGCCGGCGCGACCGCGAGCGCGCGCGTCGGCTCCGCCGCCCCCACGGCCACGATGCCGGCCGCCCGCCGCGCCAAGGGAGGGCGCCGCCTCTGGTGGGGGCTGCTCGCGGGGCTCGCCGCCGCCGCGGCGCTGCTGGCCGCCTGGGGCTGGTATTTTTCCCACCGGGGGGGGCCGCAGCCGCCCACCGGCGGCCTGGAGTTTCCCGACCTCGAGGCCTTCGTCCGCGCCCTACCCGCGCCCCGGCCCACCGCCTCGGGGCGCCTGGTAGTGCTGCAGCCCTACCAGGGACAGTCCCTCGACCCCACCACCGTGACCCACACCGAGGCGTTGAACATCCTCCGCCAGACCCACGAGCCGCTGGTGGGCTACGATCCCCTCACCGGGCAGACGGTCGGGCGCCTGGCCACCGCCTGGAAGCGGCGGGGCAACCGCTGGGAGCTCACCCTGCGCGAGGGCGTGCGGTTTCATGACGGCGCGCCGCTCACGGCACGGGCGGCGGTGACCTCCCTGCGCCGCGCCCTGCGATCGCGCCTCGGGAAGCAGTACCTCAGCGACGTCGAAGCCGTCCGGCGGCTGGGGCCCCGGCGCCTCGCCATCGAGGTGAAGCGGCCACGGGCCTCCTTCCTGGTGCGCCTGTCGCTGTATCCGTTCTACGTCGCGAAACCGGGCCCCAAGGGCTCGCTGGGCACCGGGCCCTTTCGGCTCCAGAGCTGGAACCACGTGGTGGGGGCGCTGGTGCTCGAGCCCAACCCCCACTACTGGGGCCCGCCCCCCCGGCTGGCCTCGGTGGTGTTCAAGTCCGAGCCCGACGCCGACACCCGCGCCAGCCTGCTGCGTCAGGGCAGCGCCCACCTGATCACGTCTTTGCCCACGCCCCTCAAAGAGTCGCTGAAGCGGCGTCGCCGCGTGGACGTGGTCCGCTTCTCGCGGACCTTCACCGCGTATCTTGCCTTCAACACGAAAAAGCCCGCCCTGCGCGAGCCCGCCGTGCGGCGGGCCATCGCCGCCGCGGTGGACCGGGGGGCGCTTTTGCGCCGCCTGTATCGGGGCAGCGGCACGGTGGCCAAGGCGTCGGTCCCTCTCAGCCTCTTGCGCGGCTACGAGCCGACCGCGCCGGCCCCGCCTGACCTGCGCCAGGCCCGGGCCACCCTGGCGCGGTCCCGGGCCCGCCGGCGCCCCTTGACCCTGCTGGTCTCGGCTGACGCGCGGCCGTACCTGCCCCAGCCGCGGCAGGCGGCGCAGCTTTTGAAAAAGCAGCTCGCGCGGGTGGGGCTCGAGGTCCGCCCCAGGCTGCTGCCCTTCGCCGAGCTCAAGAAGCGCTGTGACCAGGGGACGCACGACCTGGTGTTTTTGGGCTGGGGGCTCGACTACCCCGACCCCGAGAACGTCTACTTTCTGCTCAGCGCGCGGGGCCGCGCCGCGGGCTACAACTACCCGCACTTTTCCCATGACCGCTTCGAGCGCCTGCTGGAGCGCGCCGTGCACGAGCCGGACCCACGAACGCGGCTGGGGCTGTTTCACCGCCTTGAGCGCATCGTGGACACCGAGCGGCCCTGGCTGCCCCTGGTGCACGTCGCCACCTTCATGGCACGGCGCAAAAACGCCCGCGGCATCCGCTTCAACCTGGCCACCAGCCGGGGCTTCAACCTGGCCCGGGCGTGGCTCGGGCATCGCCGCGACCCCTACCGAGGCGGTCCCCACCGAGCTGGTCCCCACCGAGCTGGTCCCCGCTGATCTCGCCCTCCGCGCGAGCCCATTTGACAAACCTCTCGACGATGGCAGACAGTCGCCAGTATTCCAAGCGGTCGGTGAGACGCCGACCCGAGGTTGCGATTCGGTCGGTTGGACGCCGGCCTTCGCGCGAACCGGAAACGAGGTGACTCATGTGCGGGATCGTGGGCTATGTGGGCCCCGACGAGGCCGCGGACCTGCTGCTCGACGGGCTGCGGCGGCTCGAGTACCGCGGCTACGACTCGGCCGGCCTGGCCGTGATGAACGGCGGCCAGACCCGGATCCTACGGGCCAAGGGCAAGCTCGTGAACCTGGCCCGGGCGCAGCGCGAAAAGCCGCTCGAGGGCAGCACGGGCATCGGGCACACGCGGTGGGCCACCCACGGCCGGCCGAGCGTGGACAACGCCCACCCCCACAAGTCCGGCCGGGTGACCGTGGTGCACAACGGCATCATCGAGAACCACAACGCCCTGCGCGCGCAGCTCGTCGCCGCGGGCCGGGAGGTCCTCTCGGAGACCGACACCGAGCTGGTGGCCCACCTGGTGGACATGGCGCTCCCGGCCGACAAAGAGCCCAAGGAGCGGCGCTCGGCCGTCGTCCTGGCGGCCCTGCGCCAGGCCCTCGGGCAGCTCGAGGGCGCCTACGCGCTGGGGATCCTGGTGGACGAGCACCCGGATCGGGTCTACTTCGCCAAGCACGGCTCGCCGCTCATCGTGGGCCTGGGCGACGACGCCACCTACCTGGCCTCCGACATCCCGGCCATCCTGGGTCACACCCGCGAGATGGTGTTTCTCGACGACGGGCAGCTCGGCGCGCTGCGCCGCGACGGGATCACCCTGCTGGACGTCGAGGGGCACGAGGTGCCCGTCGAGCCCAAGCACATCACCTGGAGCGCGGTGGCCGCCGAGAAGGAGGGCTACAAGCACTTCATGCTCAAGGAGATCCACGAGCAGCCCCGGGCGGTGACCGACACCCTGAGGGGCCGGCTGTCGCCCGCGCAGGGCGACGCCTTCCTCGGCGAGTTCGAGGTGGATCCCTCCGGGCTGGGGCGGGTGTTTCTGCTGGGCTGTGGCACCTCGTGGCACGCCTGCCTGGTGGGCAAGTTCCTCATCGAGGGGCTCGCCCGCGTCCCGGTGGAGGTGGACCTGGGCTCCGAGTTCCGCTACCGCGATCCCCTCATCGGGAAAAACGACCTGCTGGTGGGGGTCTCGCAGTCCGGCGAGACGGCCGACACCCTCGCCGCCGTCCAGAGCGCCCGCGAGCGCGGGGCCCGGGTGCTCGCCGTGGCCAACGTGGTGGAGTCGCAGATCCCCCGGGCCAGCCACGGGGCCCTGTACACCCACGCCGGCCCGGAGATCGGCGTGGCCTCCACCAAGGCCTTCACCACCCAGCTCACGGCGCTTTTGCTGCTGGCCATCCACCTGGGCCGCCGCAACCAGCGCCTCTCGCGAGAGGCCGCCGCCGAGCTCATCGAGGGCCTGCTGCAGATCCCGCAGCAGATGCGGGAGGTAATCGACAACGCGGCCCAGCTCAACGTCATCGGCCGCCGCTATGCCGCCGCGCAGAGCTTTTTGTACCTGGGCCGGGGCATCAACTACCCCATCGCCCTCGAGGGCGCCCTCAAGCTCAAGGAGATCTCCTACATCCACGCCGAGGGCTACCCCGCCGGCGAGATGAAGCACGGCCCCATCGCCCTCATCGACGAGGAGCTGCCCGTGGTGGTGGTGGCCCCCCAGGGCCCGAGCTACGAGAAGGTCATGAGCAACGTGGCCGAGGTCCGGGCGCGCCAGGGCAAGATCATCGCCGTGGGCACGCGGGGCGACTCGGCCATCGGTGAGATCGCCGACGATCTGTTCTTGATCCCGGACGCCGCCGCGCCGCTGCAACCGCTGCTCACCGTGCTGCCGCTGCAGCTCCTGGCCTACCACGTGGCCGACTTCAAGGGCACCGACGTGGATCAGCCCCGCAATCTGGCCAAGAGCGTGACGGTGGAGTGAGCCAAATGGCCTCTAACGACAAACCCTCTAACGACAAACCCTCCGGCGCCTCTACTGACACCGCGCCCGCCGACACCCTCTTCGTGCGCGGGCTGGCGGCCGGGGCCTCGGAGGCCGAGATCATCGAGGCCATCAAGCAGCTCTTTTTCGAGGCCTCGGACGACTGCGCCTGGCTCGAGCCCGGCGACCGGGTGCTGGTCAAGCTCGCGCTCAACTCCCCCGATCCCTACCCGTCCACCACGTCGCCGCTTTCCCTGCGGGCCGTGGTGCAGGCCCTGCGCGAACGCGGCGCGGACGTGGTGGTGGGCGACATGCCAGGCCTCGAGTACGTGCTGCTCGACGAGCACGGCAGCCACAAGCGCTCGGCCCGCTACTGCTACGAGCAGGCGGGCACGGGCGCCGGCCTCGAGATGGAGTTCGCCGGCTTCGAGGAGCGGGGCTGGTCCGAGGGATTCACCCACTTCGCGCACCCCGGGGCCGAGTGTTGGCCCCGGGGCTTTCACCTCACGCGGTGGGCAGACGAGGTGGATCACATCGTGTCGCTGCCCCGGCTGTCCACCCACACCCAGGCCGGCGTCACCCTGGGCTACAAGCTCGCCGTGGGCTACCTGCGCCAAGACAGCCGGATGGAGTTTCACGCCGACGGCCCCTTTTACTCCAACATGAAGGGCTACGTCCGCGGCACGGCCCTGCCCACCCGCTTCGAGGACACGGACCGCTTTTTCGAGCGCATCGTGGAGATCCACCTCGCCCTGCGGCCCAAGCAGCGGGTGACCCTCATCGACGGCCGCCAGGCCCAGATCACCCTCGGCCCGGACCGCAAGGTCTCCGACCTCGGCCTGTCCACCCGGCAGGTCACCCCCGACCCGGCGTTGCTTTTCGCCAGCGCCAACCACCTGGCCGTGGAGGTCTTCGGCATCGCCGCCCTCACCCACCTGTACCGCGAGCACGCCGGCTGCAAGGACCGGCTGCTGCAAAAGCTGATGATGCTGCTCAACACCCAGCAGGCCGAGCTCGGCAAGGCCTCGCCCTGGGAGCACCGCTTCGTGCGCCACGCCCTGGCCCTCGAGCTGGACTCCGCCGACTTCCACACGCGCTGGCGCGACGTCCCCGACCCCCTGCGCGCCGCCCTGGATCTCCTCCTCGCCCGATCCTGAGGCCCCGGTCACGAATAAGGTGTCCAGTTCAGGGCGCCGAGGCGCCCGGCT
>CAYFWA010000197.1:6398-9761 GCA_964346625.1 uncultured Myxococcales bacterium | reverse complement strand
ACCTCATCGACCTCATCGACCTCATCGACCTCATCGACCTCATCGACCTCATCGATCGCTTGCCCCGGCTCGCCCTCCCCCGACTCCTCCGTCGGCTGGGAGGAAGGGGCGGGCGCGCGCTTCGGCGAATCGAAACGGAGGCTACCGTCGCCGAAGGCGAGCCGGGTCACGGTCATGCGGTTTTCGGTGAGGGTGCCGGTCTTGTCCGTGCAGATCACCCCGGTGCTGCCCAGGGTCTCCACGGCGGGCAGCTCGTTGACCAGCGCCCGCTTGCGCGCCATGCGCCAGGTGCCCCGGGCCAGGGCGATGGTGGCGATGATGGGCAGCCCCTCGGGGATGGCGGCCACCGCCAGGGCCACCGCGGTCTCCACGATGAGCAGCAAGGGGCGGCCAGAAAGCGCCCCCACCACGCCCACCAGCGCGGCCAGCGCCAGGGTCACCCCGATGAGGGACCGCCCCAGCCGGGCCAGGCGCTTTTGCAGGGGGGTGCTCTCCTGCTCGGCCTCTTGCGCCAGGTCGGCGATCCGGCCCAGCTCCGTGTCCGCGCCGGTGCGCACCACCCGTCCGGCCCCCGAGCCCCGGATCACGGCCGTGCCGCGAAACATCATGTTCCGGGTTTCGGCCAGCGGCGCGGGATCGGGCAGCGGCTCCGGGTCCTTGCCCACAGCCTCGGATTCTCCGGTCAGCGCGGACTCGTCCACCGAGAGCTGGTTGGCTTCCCCCAGCCGCACGTCGGCGGAAGCCACGTCCCCCTCTTCCAGGATCACCACGTCTCCCGGGACGAGCCCGGGCGCCGGGATCGTCTGCAGCCGCCCGTCGCGGCGTACGGTGACCTCCTGCTCCCCCAGGGTCGCCAGGGACTCCATGGAGCGCACCGCCCGCCACTCGGTGACGAAGCCGATCGCCGCGTTGATCACCACCACCACGGCGATGGCCGTGGCGTCCATCCACTGCCCAAACACCAGGGACAGCACGGCGGCCGCCACCAGCAGGGCGACGATGGGGTCGAGGAGCTGAGACAGCAGGATCGAGACCAGCGATCGGCGCTGCTTTTGCGCCAGGCGATTGGGCCCGTAGCGCTCCAACCGGCGCTGGGCTTCCTGGGAGGACAGGCCTTCGGCGGCGGAGTCGGCCTGCGGGTCCTCGAGCCCGAGATCCCGGGCGACCTCGGCGACGGTGCGAGTGCTGGCCCGTTCCCGCCGGGGAGGCTCGCGCGACCGGCGGGGGGAGTCGGAATCATCCGGCGAGGCTCGGTCCTGACCGCTGCCAACCGAGGCTGGCGGAGGGGACATCGACTAGCTGACCTTGGGGGCGGGCAGGGGGGGGGCCACTACCGGGATCAGCCGATCGAGGATGGCGCGGTGAATGCGCAGCGGCGCCTGGCCCGCGTCCAGCTCCAGGACGCGCTCGGTCGGGAAGCGCTCGAGCACCGGCGCGGTATCTCGCTCGAAGACCTGGAGGCGGCGCTCGAAGTCGTGCCGGCGGGCCTCGAGACCGGACGGCTCGGGCGGGGCGATGACGCTACGTTCGGTGGCCGTTGCCTCGTCCGACAGACATCGCTCGCGCAGTAGCTCGGCGTCGTTCGCGCGGAGGTGGATCACCAGTTCCACGGCGAGCCTCGGCTCCAGCAGTCGGGCCTGCGCGTCGGATCGAGGCACGCCCTCCAGGAGCAACACGTCCTGCCAGGGCGTGTAGGCGCCGCTTTCGTTGAGGGCGGCGAGGTGGTCGAGCAGCACCGGAATCACCTCCTCATCGGGTGGTGCCCCCCCCTGCTCCAGGTGTGCCTGGATCCGCGCCCCGCGGCCCGTGGACCAGCGGGCGCTCTGGTGGAGCAGGTCGTTCATCCGCGCGCGTACCAGCCCGGGCGCCGGCTCGAGCATCCGCGCCTGGGTGCGGCGCCCCGACGAGGGCTTGCCCAGCAGCATGATGGCACGATGTAGGGGTCCTCCGCCGGGCGCCAGCGGTGGGGCGTGACGCGGATTTTTGGAAGGGGGGAATCCCTGGTGGACCCGCGCCGCGAGCCGAGCCGCCGGGTGCACCGCCGTTTCGTTTTGTTCGGAGCCTGGTCTGGTTGCGTGCATGGTCGTCTCTCCTGTGCGAGGACCGCGGGCTCGGCGACGCGGTGCGTCGCCTGCGCCCAGTCATGCAAGCCGGTTGCCATCCTCGTGGGCGTTGCGGTGTCTGGCCGAACCCGGGAGACGGGACTTCGTCGTCACATCTGGGGGAAGTTGGGGGACATTCGTGCGTCGCCCGGGAGGATTCGCGAAGGGGGGCGCCCCGGCGAACGACTCAAGTCGCCCCGGTCGCCCACTCCAGGGCATCTTCGTACTGGTCGTAGTCGAACTGCTGGATCTGGGCCTTCAAGAAGTGATCGCCCAGCTTGGAGGCGGCCTTGGCGACGGGAGTGTCCATGGCGAGGGCCACCCGACGGATGTGCTGGTGGCGGTCTCGCACGAACTGCAGGTGGCGCAGCAGGCTGTCCAGGTCCTCCCAGCCCGGGAACCGGCGGGCGTGGACCACCAGGCCGTCTAGCTTGTCGTTCTCCTCGATCCAGGGATCCACGGTGAGGGCGACCTCCTCGAGGTCTTCCCGGTGGATCGGTCCGTGGGGCTCCACCACCAGGATGCCCCAGTCTCGCAGCAGGCGGTGTGACATCCCCGCCTCGGCGCCGGGGCGGCTGATCCAACGCAGCGCCTCCTCCCACTGCTCGTTTTCGAATACGGCCAGGGGACAGGGCACCAGGGTGCTCAGCAGGTGCGCCGACCGCTGGATCCAGTCCACATCGCTCACCAGGGCGCAGCGCTCGAAGCGGCGCAGGTGCCCGATCCCCAGCCGCGCGTCCTCCCACGCTCCACCCGCGCTGAACCCGGTGAACTCCGGCGCGAAGTGATACAGCAGCCGGATCGTGCGACCATCGCGGCGGGCCTCCTCCAGCAGGGGCTCCAGGGTTTCGCGGTAGTCCTGTCGGGTGAGCTCCCCGGTGGCGCGGATTCCGTCCACCCCAGGCGGCATGTCGGTCAATCGTTCGAGCATGGTAACCTCCTCCGGGGAGCCACCATCGGCGGCTCCCGAGCTTTCATTTCCAGATTCCGTTGTTCTCTTTGCCGCGCCGCTCAGCGCCGAGCAGGTGTACGGCGCGGGGGTCGATTCACGGCCGCTGTCATTGCTCGAATGCATGGCCGATGCCAGAGGCTGGTGGCGGATTCCAGCACCTGGGGGGTGAAGCTCTTCGGGGCGGTGAGCGGAGGGTGGGCCGAGGAGGGGGCGGCATCCGGGAGGTCCCGCGGTGATTGGCAGGAGATTTGCACATCATTTTCGAGCACCGGCCGCATCGAGCCGGCATCGAGCCGGCATCGAGCCGGC